>CAIWLA010000695.1 GCA_903913345.1 uncultured Magnetococcales bacterium
CTGACTGTCCTGGTCGGGGCCAATAATTCAGGCAAAACCAGTTTCCTGGATGCGCTCTATGCGGCCATTGGTTCTGGACGCCGAACCTTGACCAAGGAGGATATTTATCTCAAGAAAAATGAAACCCAGGCTCCTCTCGACAGAATGTCCGTCATTGACATTCTTGTGCGGCCTTGTAATGACAATAACAGGGAATTATTGGGTTCTTTTCCACCAGGAAGTTTCTGGACAGGGGTATGGGGTGATGGCATAACCCAGAACAAGGACGATCCGTTGCGCGATTTTGTTGGTATTCGCACTGTTTTTGCGTGGAATGTTTCCCAAAGCGAATATCGGATTGAGCGTAAATTTTTAAAACAGTGGAATCAATTTCCTGATTGGCTTGTTGCAGATGTACAAGAAGGTGCCACCTCCCGCCACTTGGAACCCATTGCATTATACTATATGGATGCCCAAAGAGATATTGAGGAGGATATGCACAACTCAAGCTCATTCTGGCGTCGTCTTGTCAGTGATCTTGGCTTGCCGCAAGACTCTGTTGACAAATTTGAAAAAATTCTGACCGATCTGAATAAACAGGTTGTCGAAGACAGTTCTGTTCTTAAGCATATTCACGGTCACCTTGTCAGTATAAACACGGGTCAACTCACTGAACGAGCAAATATCAACATCGCACCCGTTGCCAGAGACTTGCGCGATCTTGCAAAAGGTATAGACATCCATTTTGCCACAACCGACGCGCAATCTTTCCCATTGGCGAAGCATGGCATGGGAACCAGAAGCTTCGCATCCATACTGGTTTTCCGTGCCCATGCTTCCTGGAAAAAATCACAGTCAGAATCAAACCATGCCAAGGTGCATACGTTCCTGGCCATTGAAGAACCCGAAGCCCACTTGCATCCCCAAGCCCAACGCTCGGTTTTTAGCCAAATCAAGAAAATCCCAGGACAACGCATCATCAGTACCCACTCTCACTACTTTGCCAGTCAGTCTCGACTTGAAGATTTGCGCCTGTTTCAGAAAATGGGCAGTCATTCAGAAGTTTCTAAACTGGATATATCCTCTCTTCCTTCTGAAGCCAGAAGAAAATTGGAACAGCAGATCTTTCAGACACGCGGTGATATCCTGTTTTGTCGGGCTCTGATCCTATTTGAGGGGCCAACAGAAGAACTTTCGCTACCCGTTTTTGCTCAAGCCTACTGGGGAGTGAACATTCATGAGCTTGGTTTCAATTTTGTCCCTGTTGGAGGGACAGATTATTATCCATTTCTTTGGCTTGCAAAAAATTTTGGCATCCAATGGTATGTTTTTTCTGATGGAGAACAAACAACGATTGACAAATTGAGTAAACACATTGAAATTGCCACAAACAACTCTTTTTCGTCGTGCGATAATGTGTTTGTTCTGCAAAACCACCATAATTTTGAACAGTTTCTTATTGATCAGGGGTGTTTTTCTGAGATCGAAAATGCGATGAACGCAACTCCAGGTTGCAACCTGGACGAATTTATTAAAGAGCATCATGGTCAGAAAAAACGTGGAGGTACGGTCCGAAATTATCAGGGAGAGGAAGGACGAAAGGTTGCGGCACTGGACGCCATGCTTCAACACAAAACAGATCTTGCCATTCCTGTGGCTACTGCTATTGCATCCATCGAAGATCCCAATCGCCGTTTCCCAAAGACAATTTTAGAATTGTTCAAGAAAATATCCACTGATTTTGGTCTTGAACGGGCCGGAGGTGTCTCTTGAGCAAATTTAAACTTTCACCCGACCAACAGCGCGTGGTTGATCACGGAGAGGGACCACTCGTTGTCGTGGCCGGTCCCGGTTCCGGGAAAACTCGGGTGCTGACTGAACGGGTCAGAAGACTTGTGACTCAAGTGCCCGGACACTTTAGCGTGCTTGCCTTGACTTTTACGAACAAAGCGGCCAATGAAATGGCAGAACGACTGGCTGATCTGGGGGAAGTGAAACAACGGGTTACAATCAGTACCTTGCATGGCTTTTGCCTGGATATCCTGAGATCCCGTGGCCATTTTATTGGCATAGATGGTGAACTTCAAATCTTTGAACTGGCAAAAGACCGCAAGCAAATACTTCTGGAAGTCGCTCTGAAGGATCCCGAACTTGCATGTGCGGTCAAGGAAGCAGATGATCAGTCCGGTGGGCGCGCAAAGTTGCTCGATCGTTGGTTGTACACTATTTCAAGAATCAAGGCCCACCCACTTTCCGAACTGGGCATGGATGACCCCATGGCTATGTCTATCATGAGTGCTTACAACGCCGGACTGCGTGCCTGTGGAGCCTATGATTTTGACGATCTTCTCCTTTTGACTTACCAATTATTGACCGAATTTCCAAAAATAGCCGACCTCTATTGTCGAATCTATGGCTATATCTGTATCGATGAGGCTCAGGATCTGAACGAGGCCCAATATGCGGTACTGGTCGCGCTGTGTCGAGACTCTTTTCGTAATGTGGTGATGGTCGGAGATCCCAAACAATCCATCTATGGGTTCACTGATGCCGGACCGAAATACATGAAACGGTTTCACGATGAGTTTAACGCAACCATTATTAAACTAAATGAAAATTTTCGTTCATCTCAGGTCGTTGTAAATACCGCAAGGGCATTGAATAGCACCTACTCAATTGATACCCAATCGACATTGCGAGGCGAAATTGCTTTGGAAATCGGCCGGGATGAAGAAGATGAGGCAGCTATTGTTTGTAGACGCCTACAGCAACTTTTTTCAACCGGTCATCCAGACGTTGAGAATGGTATCACGCCCTCTCAGTGTGCTGTCCTTGGGCGTAATCAGTATGTACTCATTGCAGTAGAACAAAAATTAAAAAAATTGGGCATTCCCTGTTACAAGAGGCTCTCTACCGCTCATGAATATGAATCCTCTGTGGTTCAGGCGTTTCATTTGGCCCTGCGTCTATATGCCAACCATCAAGACAGACTGCACATGAATGAACTGGCCAGAATGTGGGGCGTTGATTTGTCCTGTTTCAATTTACCCGTAGACACACAAGGGGTGCTTGTTTTGCTGCATCGAATGAGCGAACAGAACGGCCAGCCCGAACACCAAGCCGTTGTGGATGCCCTGGATTTGATCCAACACCAAGCAGGGGGTCTCAACCTCTCTCCCTGTATTGAGGGCTTAAGCCGGTTTGCCGATACCATGGGTGACCCAGAAGAACGCAGGGCCATCCGTGATGATGCTCAGGTTCTGCTGCATGAGTGGGACCAATATTTGCGTTTGGGAATTGATTCAACCAAAACGATTGCCGGATTCATGAGCAGCATGGCTCTGGGAACAACGCGCAAGACCAGCCACGACGGGGTGGCACTGCTGTCGGTACATGCCTCCAAAGGTCTGGAATTTGATGTTGTGTTCATTGTTGGCATGGTGGAGGGTGTTTTCCCGGATTATCGAGCACGGAATGACCCTCATGCCATGGCAGAAGAAAAGAGAAGCGCATTTGTTGCGGTAACCCGATCAAAAAGACTGTTGTACTTGACATATGCACAAACACGCAAGATGCCATGGGGTGAAATCTGGGGGTCAAAGCCGTCTCCCTATCTTTGCCTTATGGGACTTGCCTGACCAGGAGTCGTCTGCATGACCCTTATCAAAGATCTCATCGATATTCCCGAGCGCATCCACAAGGGTGACTTTGTCCTGCGTCTGACCGAAGGGGTGGAGCGGGCGCAGGAAACCTTGCACAACTATGTGGTCACCCCGCAGTTGCGGGACAATTTTGACCATACTCTGGACTTTATCAAAAGTGCGCTGGATCACCACTCCAGCAAGGCAGCCTACCTGCATGGCAGCTTCGGCAGTGGCAAAAGCCATTTCATGGCTGTGCTGCACCTGCTGCTCCAGCACCATCCCGATGCCCGCGCCATCCCGGAACTGGCCCCGGTGGTGGCCAAACATGCGGGCTGGTTGAACGACAAAAAACTGTTGCTGGTCCCCTACCACATGATCGGGGCACTCAGCATGGAGTCGGCCATCCTGGGGGGATATGTCAACCATATGCGCAAGCATCACCCCGAGGCGGCCATGCCTGGGGTCTATCTGGCCGAGGGGTTGTTTCGGGACGCCAACAACATGCGCCGCCAGGTGGGCGACGAACGGTTTTTTGCCATGCTGAACGGGAACCGGCAGGCGGACGATGCCGACGATTGGGGGGAATTGAGTGCCCAGTGGCAACCCCAGCGATTCGAGGAGGCCATGCAGCAACCGGTGGGCGGCCCGTTGCGCAGCCGTCTGGTGGGGGATCTGGTGGCGCGCATCTTTACCGCCCACGTGGGCATGGCCGCCACCCGGGAGGAGTCGTTTGTCCCGCTGGAAGAGGGGCTGGCCATCATCAGCCGCCACGCCCAGGAACGGGGCTTCGACGGCCTGATCCTCTTTCTGGACGAGTTGATCCTCTGGCTGGCCAGTCATGTCGCCAACCTCACCTTTGTGGGTCGGGAGATCCAGAAGGTAATCAAACTGGTGGAGAGCAGCAGCGGTCAGCGACCGGTGCCCATCATCAGTCTGGTCGCCCGTCAGCGGGACCTACGGGAACTGGTGGGGGAGCATATCCCCGGTGTCCAGCAACTTTCCTTTACTGATACCCTGAAATATTGGGAAGGCCGCTTCGAGACCATCACCCTGGAAGACCGCAACCTGCCGATCATTGTCGAAAAACGGGTGTTGCGTCCCCGCTCCGACGCTGCCCGTGCCGCCTTGCAGACCTCCTTCGAGACCTCCACCAAGGTGCGGGAGGATGTCTGGTCCACCCTGCTGACCCACAAGGGGGACCGGGAAATGTTCCGCCGGGTCTATCCCTTTACCCCGGCCCTGGTGCAGGCCCTGGTGGCCCTTTCATCGGTATTGCAACGGGAACGCACGGCCCTCAAGGTAATGATTCAACTGCTGGTCAATCAGCGGGATACCCTGGAATTGGGCCAGTTTGTGCCGGTGGGGGATCTCTACGATATCATCGCCGACGAGGCGGAACCCTTCACCAGCGAAATGCGCCATCATTTCGACAATGCCCGCCGTCTTTACCAGGACAAACTCCTGCCCATGCTGGCAAGGGAACTTGGTTTGCGGGCCGATAGGGTACTGGAATTGCCCGAGGGCGACCCCAAACGCCGCGCCTTTTTGATGGATGACCGGTTGCTCAAGACCCTGCTGCTGGCCGCGTTGGTGCCTGAGGTGGAGTGTTTCAAGGGGTTGACCACCAGCCGGTTGACCCACCTCAATTATGGCACGGTCCGTTCCCCCATTCCAGGCCTGGAGGTGGGCACGGTCTTGCAGAAATGCCGCAAATGGGCGGGCCAGGTGGGCGAAATCAAGATTGGCGAGGAGGCCACCAACCCCACCATCGCGCTGCAAC
>CAIWLA010000696.1 GCA_903913345.1 uncultured Magnetococcales bacterium
GCATTGATGGATGAGGTGTTTGGAGAGCAAAATTTTGTATCCGTCATCGTGTATGCCAAGACAACAGGTTTTTCCGGGGCCAATTTGTCCAGCGTGACCGATCATGTTATTTGGTACGCCCGTAACGTCAGCAGGATGAAATTCAGGAACCTATACTCTTTCAAATCGGCTGGCGATGAAGGTGCATCAAAATACAGGCCCGCATCGACGATTTTAGCCTTAAAAAACTCTGCTTTTGATCTGACGCGCCTTGCGACGTCAGATCAGCTGACATCGCATGGCGCGTCAGCCAATTCAGAGCAGCAGTTTTATTTTCGTGGAAAACGTTGGATTCCATCGGATGGTTTGCATTGGAAAACGACGGTGGATGGATTGGCCCGCATCGCAAAAACGGAAAGAGTGATTGAGGAAGGAAATTCAATTCGTTATGTGCGTTGTTTGGATGATTTTTCAATTGTTCCGCAAACGAACGTCTGGTTGGATATTGGCGGTGTGCAGAGTCGAACCGATCCAAAAGTCTATGTGGTGCAAACTGCGACAGAGGCGATCAAACGCTGTCTCCTCATGACCACCGATCCCGGTGATTTGGTTTTGGACCCTACCTGCGGTTCCGGCACCACCGCCTATGTGGCCGAGCAATGGGGTCGCCGATGGGTCACCATCGACACATCCCGTGTTGCTTTGGCTCTGGCGCGAGCACGGATCATGGGGGCGCGTTATCCCTATTACTTGCTGGCCGACAGCCCAGAAGGGCAGAAGAAAGAGGCTGATGCCAGCCGTACCATGCCCGACAAAACACCCACCCATGGCGACATTCGCCAGGGCTTTGTCTATGAGCGTGTGCCGCATGTCACCCTGAAATCCATCGCCAATAACACTGAGATTGACGTGATCTGGGAGAGGTATCAAGAAAAACTGGAACCTTTGCGGCAGCAACTGAATGCCCTCTTGAAAACCGCCTGGGAGGAGTGGGAAATTCCCCGCGAAGCCAATGCCAAATGGCCCGATGGAGCCAAAAAACTTCATGCGGAGTGGTGGCGGCAGCGCGTTGCCCGACAAAAGGAGATGGATGCCTCCATCGCCGCCAAGGCCGAGTTTGAGTTTCTTTATGACAAACCCTATGAAGACAAATCCAAAGTCCGGGTGGCCGGTCCTTTCACGGTGGAGAGCATCTCTCCCCATCGGGTGCTGACCGTGGATCAGGATGACCAACTGGTCGATCCCACACACTCTCTCCGCCAGGAAGAACCGGATTTTGCGGCGGCCATGCTGGAACAACTGAAAACAGCCGGGGTTCAGCAGGCCCACAAGGAAAACAAGATCACTTTCACCGCCCTGACCGGTTGGCCGGGCAAGCGTATCTGCGCCGAAGGCCGGTTCATGGAGGGAGAGCAGGAAAGACGGGCCGGCATCCTGATCGGTCCCGAATTCGGCACCGTCTCCCGCCCGGATTTGGTGGAAGCCGCCCGCGAGGCGGGGGATGCGGGTTTTGATCTCCTCATCGCCTGTGCCTTCAACTATGATGCCCACTCCGCCGACTTTGACAAACTGGGTCGTATCCCGGTGCTCAAGGCGCGGATGAACGCCGACCTGCACATGGCCGACAATCTCAAAAATACCGGCAAGGGCAACCTGTTTGTCATCTTTGGTGAACCGGACATCACCATCCAGGAGGTGGGCAAGGGGTTGATTCAGGTAACAATCCATGGTGTGGATGTCTTCCACCCCCAAACCGGCGAGATCCACACCAGTGGCCCGGAAGGGATCGCCTGCTGGTTTATCGACACCGACTACAACGAGGAGAGCTTTTTTGTCCGCCACGCCTATTTCCTGGGGGCCAACGATCCCTACCGGGCACTGAAAACCAGCCTCAAGGCGGAGATTGACGCAGAAGCCTGGGCCTCCCTGAACCGGGACACCTCCCGCCCCTTTGAAAAACCCCAATCTGGCCGGATTGCGGTCAAGGTGATCAACC
>CAIWLA010000697.1 GCA_903913345.1 uncultured Magnetococcales bacterium
AAATTTGCCGTTCCCCCATCGCCTCCAGCAGGGCGGATTGCACCTTGGCCGGGGCACGATTGATCTCATCGGCCAGGATCAGGTTATGGAACAGCGGTCCCTGATGAAAGGTGAAGGATCCATCCTGGGGATGAAACACTTCGGTCCCCGTCAGATCGGCGGGCAGGAGGTCGGGGGTGAACTGAATGCGGCAAAAACGGCCCTCTATCCCGGAGCTTAACACCTGGATGGCACGGGTTTTGGCCAATCCTGGTGCCCCTTCCACCAGGAGATGACCATCGGCCAGCAGGGCGGTAAACATCCGCTGCACCAACCTCTCCTGACCGATAATGCGTTGCTGCACCGATTCCAGTAAACGTTGCACGGTTTGTTGTACGGTTTGAGGCATGGACATGATTTTCACTATAGACCAGGGGTGGAACACCAGGCGATAAATCGCGACCGAGGAGGGATAGTGCGCAATCTTGGGGGTGGTATGCAAGGGGTCACGCGCTGGCCTCCCGATGCACAGGCTCTGGACAAGGGCAGACAATGGGCATAGACTGCGCCACCTGTCTAAAATTGATGAGCATATTCAGAATCGTTCGCCTTTTTTTGGGTGTGACCCGTCACACCGTGGAGTATCCCTTTCATGGCCAGTTCCTGTCATTCCACCATCGTCGCCACCCCACCCATCGTTGCCGACGGCACCCACGCAGAGCGCAAGCTGGCGATCATCGGGATGAGCAATGTGGGCAAAAGCATCTTTTTCAACGCCTTGACCGGTCAGTACAGTTTTGTGGCCAACTATCCCCATACGACCGTGGCACCCAACCGGAAACGGCTCACCCTGAATAATCAACCGGTTGAAATCATTGATACGCCGGGCATCTCCTCCCTGACCATCCAGTCGGACGACGAACGGTCCACCCTGGATGTGTTGCTGCGGGAATCGATCGGGGGGATCCTGTTTTGCGGGGATGCCCTGCGTCTGCAACAGAGTCTGGTCTTGTTGGCGCAAATTCTGGAGTTGGGGATTCCCACCCTGTTTTGTCTGAACAAGTCGGACGAGGCGGCCCATCAAGGGATTGTCATCGATACCAGACACCTCTCCCAGGCACTGGGAATGACCGTGGTGCCGACGGCGGCCCCCTATGGTCGGGGGATGGAGCGGTTGGGCGAGCACCTGTTGTCGGCCACCTCCCTGGTCAATCCGGTCCACTATTTGCGCACCATCGAGGAGGCCATCACCCAACTGGGTGCCCTCTTTCCAGCGGCGGAGCGGCCCACCAGGGGAATGTTGTTGCACTGTTTGCAAGCCGATGCCACGGTCTCCGCCCTGTTTGCCGAACGGTTGGACCCGGAGGGGTTTGCCCAGGCCCAGTCCATCGTCCACACCCTGGCGGCCAAAATGCCCCCCCTGCGCCTGAGCCAATCCCTCTTCCAGGCCCGTGACGCCTGGGCGCAGCAACTGGAACAGGCCGTCACCCGCCGGGCGGAGGTGACGGTGCCCGGTTTTTCCTATTGGGCGGGCTGGAGTGCGCGCCATCCCGTTCTGGGGTGGCCGATTCTGTTTGCCATCCTCTGGATCACCTTTCGGAGTGTCGGGGAGATCGCCTCCGGAATGGCCGATTTTTTGAACCATTGGATCTTTGATCCCCTGACCCAGGCGGTGGGGGGGTGGTTGACGGACCCCTTTTTGAACGAGATGATTGTGGGCAATTTTGGCCTGTTGACCATGGGGGTGATCAATGCCGTGGTCACCGTGGTCCCGATCCTGATTGTCTTTTTCCTGATCATCAACTTTCTGGAGGATGTGGGTTATCTGCCCAATCTCAGTGTCTTGACCACCCGGACCTTTGCGCCGTTTGGTCTGACCGGCAAGGCGGTCCTGCCCATCATTCTGGGGACGGGGTGCAACACCATGGCCACCCTGACCAGTCGGATGCTGGAGACCCGTGCCGAGCGGATCATCGTCTCTTTTCTCATCGCCCTGGGGGTGCCATGTGCGGTGCAACTGGGGGTGATGCTGGCCATTTTTGCCACCTCGCCCTTTTCCAGCCTGTTGATTGTCATGGGTTCGGTGCTCATGACCACCATTGTGTGTGGCATCGCCTTGAATCACCTGATGCCCGCCCGCGCCGCCTCCCCGTTCATCCTGGAGCTGCCGGCCTTGCGTTGGCCCAACGGGCGCAACATTGTGCAAAAGACCTATTACCGGATTCACTCGTTTTTGCTGGAGGCGATGCCCCTCTTTGTCTTTGCCGCCGCCCTCATGTTCACCCTGGAAAAGACCGGCCTCCTGGTGCTGCTCAAAAAATGGTTGCATCCGGTCATCACCGGTTTCCTCTCCATGCCGGACAAGGTGACCGAGGTCTTTATCCTGGTCCTCTCCCGACGGGAGGTGGGGGCGGTCTATTTCAAGGAGATGGTGGACAGGGGGGAGTTGGATTATAACCAGATCATCACGGGTCTGGTGGTGATGACGCTCTTTATTCCCTGCATTTCCAATACAATGGTGATGATCAAGGAGTTGGGTGCCCGCTGGGCCATCTCCATCAATCTGGCCATTATCGCCATTGCCATTCTGGTGGGCGGGCTGGTAAACTTTATGCTTCGGTGGGTGTAGCGATTTTTTTGCGGCGGTGTTGGTAAAACAGGGGGAGATCCCCTGTCCCGGAAGCAGTCGCCATTTTATCCCTCCTCCTTGACCAGTTGGATCA
>CAIWLA010000698.1 GCA_903913345.1 uncultured Magnetococcales bacterium
ACGTGGGGACGCAGGGGAAAGACGGGGTGGGGATTGGCACCCAGGGCGTCCTGGCAGGCGGACAACACCAGGAGACGACGCGGCGACGGTGCGGGATCGGCCCGCAAACGCCCCAACAGCCGGTGCAAACGTGCCCGCACCCGGTCCCCGGCATCGGCCAGCGTGTGCCAGGCGTTGATACTGTTGGCCTTGTCATACAGTGGTTGCATCGTTGACATGCGGGAGCATTCCCTGTTTGTCCATCCTTGGTGTGGCAGATGAACCTGTTGGCGGACTCAATGCCACCGCTGCCGATTGGGAAGCCCTCCTCCCGATCGGTTTCATAATGGGAGCGGTCCCGATTTTTATCAAGGTATCCGATCGGCTTGCAAATCTTTTCCCTGGTTTCATCCGATCATCGCTGTGACCAGGGCCACGGTGAGCCTCGATCAACTCCGATCCGATCTCGTTGGAATGGGAGCGCGTGATCACCCGTGTCACGACAGGACAAAACGATAGCCCACACCGGATACGGTCAGGATATATCTGGGTGCGGTGGGATCCTCTTCCAGCTTGCGTCGCAGACTGGACATGTAGGTCCGCAGGGAATTGATCTTGTCGGCCTTGTCCGATCCCCAGACATCACGTAACAGAGAACGGTTGGTCAACACCCGTTCGGCATTGGTCATCAGGTGCGTGAGCAAACGATACTCAATGGTGGTCAAGTGCACGATCTCCCCGTTCCGGGTCACCGTGCGCAAGAGAAGATTGACCTCCACATGCCCAAAACGAACATTGGGTTCATCATCCGCGTGGGATCGGGCGGAACGGCGCAACAAGGCGCGCACCCGAGCCAGCAGTTCCGGTACGCCAAAGGGTTTGACCATATAATCGTCGGCCCCCACATCCAATGCCTTGATCTTGTGGGCCTCGCTGGTGCGCGCCGAGAGAACCAGAATGGGCAGGTTGGACCACGAACGGATATCCCGGATCACATCGATGCCATCCATATCCGGCAACCCCAAGTCCACAATAAGCAAGTCAGGACGACGGGTTCCGACATCCATCAGCCCCTGCGTTCCCGTTGCGGCCTCCGTCACTGTGAAATGCGCTGCCTCCAGGCCGGCCCGGACGAAGCGGCGGATTTGGGGTTCGTCCTCAATGATGATGATCAATGTCGTCGGTTCAGCCATCAAGATTCCTCCTCTGGAAGGGCGGGCAGATTCCCCATGGGCAGGAGAAGGACAAACTGTGCTCCCCCTTCTGGCCGATTTTCCACCCACACGGAACCCCCATGGGCTTCGACGATGGCGCGCACAATGGCCAATCCCAAGCCAAAACCCGAGACCGTCGATTCCCGTTGGCCCCGAGTAAATTTCTCAAACAGCTTTTTCTCCATGCCAGGCGGAACACCGGGACCATTGTCGCTCACCAAAACCTTCATAAATGCCCCATCCTGGCAGGCGGAGAGGGTGATGAGGCTCCCCGGTGGCGTGTGTTTCGCGGCGTTCTCCAGCAAATTGTTGAAGACCCTCTCCATGAGTCCGGTATCCAGCTCCAACAGTGGCAGGTCGGCGGGAAGATCAACACGCACGAGATGATGGGTGAGCAGTGACGCGCAACTGCCCCTGGACAACCCGATCACCTCTTCCAGGGTCTGGCACTCCCGGTTCAAGACGATATTGCCCATTTGCATGCGGGCCATGTCCAACAGGTTGTTGATCATGGTGATGGTACGCGCCACCTCGTCCTGAATGGCCTCGGCGAGACCGGCATGCGGTTCGGGTAGGGCTGGCGTGGCCATGCGCATGGCAGAAGCCAGACCGGTGATCACCGTCAACGGGGTACGCAAATCGTGCGAGATGGCGGACAACAAGGCGTTGCGCAGACGTTCCGATTCCATGCTGACCTGGGCATCCCGTGCCAGAGTCACATAATGGATCCGTTCCATGGCAATGGCAATCAGGGTGGAACTGGTGTCGAGCAATTGCTGTTGCTCCAGAGGCATCGGCCAGGTGGCTTCGTCAGGCAGTACGGCCAGCACCCCAAACCGTTGCGTGGGAGCCTTGAGCGGGACGTAAAGGACATGGGCAGAGGGGAGCGTATCCGTTCCCAACCCGGCGTTTTGGCCATGGTCAAAACTCCACTGGGCAATGCCCGGATCGGTGGTCTGCAGATTGGCCGATCCTTCAGCCAGTTGGAGTCGTTTCTGACCATCGGGCACAAAGACGGCGACCGAGGCATTGAACCCCCGTTTGATGAAACGTTGACAAATCTCGACAATCTGTTCCTCGCGCATGGCACTGGAAAGATCGCGGGACATTTCATACAGGGCCTGGATCCGCTGTTCCCGTTTTCGTGCCGCCAAAACCTGAAACCGTAAACCGGCGGTGAGTTGTCCGATCACCAGAGCCACGATCAGCATGACCGCAAAGGTCACCAGATATTGGGCGTCAGACACCGCAAAGGAGAAGCGTGGTGGCACGTAAAAAAAGTCGAAGGAGGCGACAGAGAGAAACGCGGCCAGTACCGCCGCCCCCCGACCCAGGCGAACGGCGGTAAAGACCACTGCCAGCAGAAAGAGCATGACAATATTGGCCAGGTCGAGCAAATCGTGCAGCGGCGCGGTTCCCGCCGTGACCAGGGAGACGATCAACGATGCCAACCCATACGGACGCCATTCGGTCACGCTCCGTGATGTGGCGGTGGGAGGCCGTGCCGTGGTTCCCTGTTCCTCCTCATCACGGGCGATTTGGAGGAGTTCCAGATCCGGGGCCATGCGTCCGATCTTTTCGGCAAAACCATGCTGCCAGGGCAGACGCCGATACCGGTCCCGTCCCACCAGCAGGGTGCCCAGGTTGTATTCGCGGGCGTAGGCAATGACGACCTCCACCGGATCCTGCCCGGACAGATTGGCCGTGATCGCGCCCATCTCCTGGGCCAATTTCAGGATGCCGATGATGCGCGCCCGCGCCGCTTCCGGCAAAGTCTGCATGGATGGCGTCTCGATGGCGATGGCATGCCAGGGGGCACCGGTCTGATTGGCCCGGCGGGCGGCCCGGCGGACCAGTTTTTCACTATCCGGTCCCGGTCCCACGCACACCAGCACCGTTTCCCGGGTCGGCCAGACCGTGGTCACGGATTTTTCCCGTCGCCAGGCGCGCACATCGCCATCCACCCGGTCGGCGGTACGGCGCAGGGCCAGTTCCCGCAGGGCCAGCAGATTGCCCTTGCGGAAAAAATGGTCCATCGCCCGTTCCGCCTGCTGGGGGATATAGACCTTGCCCTCCCGAAGCCGCTGCAACAGATCTTCGGGAGGGAGGTCCACCAGCACCATTTCGTCCGCCTGGTCGATGACATGGTCGGGCACCCGCTCCGACACCCGCACCCCGGTAATCTTGCCAATCACGTCATTGAGGCTTTCGACGTGCTGGACGTTGACCGTGGTGTACACATCGATGCCCGCCGCCAACAACTCCACAATATCCTGCCACCGTTTGGGATGCCGTGATCCGGGGGCGTTGGAGTGGGCCAACTCATCCATCAGGATCAGTTGGGGTTGGCGGCGCAACGCCGCGTCCAGATCGAATTCCTCCAGAATGTGCCCTTTGTATTCGATCCGGCAGCGGGGCAAAATATCGAGCCGTTGCATCAACTCAGCGGTTTCACTGCGGCCATGGGTCTCCACCACCCCCGCCGCCACGTCTATCCCCTGGGCCTGCAATACCTGGGCGGCGGTCAACATGGCATAGGTCTTCCCCACCCCAGGACAAGCCCCGAAAAAAATTTTCAGTTTTCCTCTTTGTTCCCGCGATGCATCGGCATCCAGTTGGGCGAGGATGGCATCGGGGTTGGGCCGGGAAACTGGGGAATCAGGAGTCATGCCGTCACCTTTGTCTGCGTTGCGAAAATCAAAACGTCTTTTTAATGTTTTTTCCGCTGGTCCAGGGCCAGATTCAGGGTCAGGACATTGACCCCGGCTTCGCCCAGGATACCCAACCAACGCCCGGCGGTGTGTTGCGACACCAGATCCCGCACCGCCTGCTCGGAGAGACCCCGCTCACGCGCTACGCGGGGCACCTGCCAGAGGGCCGCCGCCGGGCTGATGTGCGGATCCAGCCCGCTGCCCGATGAGGTGACCAGATCGACGGGAATGGGCTGTTGTTGAGCCGGGTCGCTCTCCTTGAGTGCGGCGATCCGCGCCTTCACCGCCTCTTCCAGAGCCGGATTGAGCGGCCCCAGGTTGGAACCACCGGAGGAGGCGGCGTTGTAAGTCATGGGACTGGTGGCCGACAGGCGTCCCCAGAAATACGGCGGCCCCGAAAAGGTTTGCCCGATCAGTGCGGAGCCAACCACCTGGCCGTTGGTGTGCAACAGGCTGCCGGAAGCCTCATGGGGAAAGAGATATTGCGCCAGGCCCGTGATCAGGGCCGGATAGAGGCCACCGGTCAGCACGGTCATCAGGATCAGCATCACAGAGGCGGGTTTCAGTTCTTTGATCATGTCAGTTACCTTACGTCAGATGTAGAACAACCAGGATGAGATCAATGGCCTTGATGCCGACAAACGGCACCGCCAACCCGCCCAGGCCATAGACCAGCAGATTGCGTTGCAGCAGGGCGGCGGCCCCGACCGGTCGATATTCCACCCCTTTCAGGGCCAGGGGAATCAGGGCGATGATGATCAGGGCATTGAAGATGACCGCCGACAAAATGGCCGAGGCCGGAGTGGCCAATCCCATGACATTGAAGACATTCAAGTCTGGATAGGTGGCCGCAAAGGCCGCCGGGATGATGGCAAAATATTTGGCCACATCGTTGGCAATGGAAAAGGTGGTCAACGCGCCACGGGTCATCAGCATTTGCTTGCCGGTTTCCACCACTTCGATCAGCTTGGTGGGATTGGAGTCCAGGTCCACCATGTTGCCCGCCTCCTTGGCCGCCTGGGTGCCGCTGTTCATGGCCACCGCCACGTCGGCCTGGGCCAGGGCCGGGGCATCATTGGTGCCATCGCCGGTCATGGCCACCAACCGCCCTTCCTGCTGGTATTGGCGGATCAGTTTGAGCTTGGCCTCGGGGGTGGCCTCGGCGAGAAAATCATCCACCCCGGCCTCGGCGGCGATGGCTGCGGCGGTCAAGCGATTGTCACCGGTGATCATCACCGTCTTGATCCCCATGCGACGCAACTCGGCAAACCGCTCCTTGATGCCCCCCTTGACGATATCCTTCAACTCCACGACCCCCAGCACCCGGTTGCCCTCGGCCACCACCAACGGTGTGGAACCTCGGCGGGCGATGTCGTCCACAGCCATTTGGATGGCACTGGGCCAAATACCGCCAATCGTTTCCACATATTGGTGTACGGCCTCCGAGGCCCCCTTGCGAATGGAACGACCCTGCCAATCGATCCCGCTCATGCGGGTCTGGGCGGTAAAATGGACAAAGGTTGCCCCATCGGCGTGAATGTCCCGACCCCGCTGGTGCAACTGCTCCTTGGCCAGGGTGACGATGGAACGTCCTTCCGGGGTTTCGTCCGCCAGGGAGGCCAGGAGGGCCGCTTCCGCCAGTTCTTTGTTGCTCACCCCCTGGGCCGGTGCAAACGATGAGGCTTGCCGGTTGCCCAAGGTGATGGTGCCGGTTTTATCCAACAGCAGCACATCCACATCACCGGCGGCTTCCACCGCCTTGCCGGAGGTGGCCAGGACATTTTTGCCCATCATGCGGCTCATGCCCGCTACCCCGATGGCCGAGAGCA
>CAIWLA010000699.1 GCA_903913345.1 uncultured Magnetococcales bacterium
CAAGCAAAACAAGGAGTTGATGGATAACCATCTGGAATTGAAAATGCTCAATTCCCGTCTGGTGGATCAGGCCGCCCGTCTGGAGATGGTCAACCAGAATTTGCAGGGGGAGATTGTCGAACGCAAAAAAATGGAGGCGGTGCAGACCTCCACGTTGCGTGAATTGGAGTCCGCCAATCGGGAATTGAATGATTTTGCCTATATTATTTCCCATGATCTCAAGGCCCCGTTTCGTGCCATCGGTTCCCTGACCAGTTGGCTCTGTTCCGACTATGCCGACCGGTTGGGCGCGGAGGGGTTGGATCTGGTCAAGCTGTTGCAGGGGCGTGCGGATCGTCTTAATGGTTTGATCGATGCCCTGCTGCAATATGTCCGGGTGACGCGTCTCAATGAAACCTTGCAGGATGTGGATCTCAATCGTCTCGTGACCCAGGTGATCAAGGGGTTGCGACCGCCCGAAGAGATGGAAATTGTCCTGGAGACTCCCCTTCCCACGATTCGCTTTGAACCCCGACGGGCCGAGCAGATTTTTCAGAGTCTGATTGAAAATGCCATCTGTTTCATGGACAAGCCCCTGGGTGTGGTGCGTATTGCCTGCGAGGGGGATGCGGCAACGGCGGCGGGTTTGCTGCCCCTGGTTGCGGATGCGGGCGATGGCCCAGCGGAGGTCGCTGCCTCCACGGCGGCGGGGGGCTGGTGGCAGTTTCGGGTCAGTGACAATGGTCCCGGGATTGACGCCGCCCATTTTGAAAAAATTTTTGGGGTCTTTCAAACCTTGCAGGCCCGGGACAATCAGGAGACCTCCGGCATGGGGCTGGCATTGGTACGCAAAATTGTGCATAAATTTGGTGGGCGCATCTGGGTACACTCTCAGGTGGGGGAGGGCAGTTCCTTCTTTTTTACCTTGCCCAAAAATCCGTGAGAGGAGGTTGACCATGGACGAACCCATACTGCCATTGGGCAACTGCCCGCATCCGGCCCATTCATCGGTTGATTGTCCGCACCGGGTTCCGTCAGGCTGTTCTTCTCCCGCCCATCCGGCGGCCTGTTGCCCGCCGCAGGGCGAGCGGGATCGGTTGATTCAGGAGTTGGAGCGTACCAACCAGGAGCTGCAACAATTTGCCTATATCATATCCCACGATTTGAAGGCCCCCCTGCGGGCCATTCACTCCCTGGTGCAGTGGATTGCCGAGGATTATGGTCCACTGTTCGATGAGGATGGTCGGGAGCAACTGGATCTGCTGCAAGGGCGGGTGCGGCGCATGGACCAGTTGATCGAAGGGGTATTGCACTATTCGCGTATTGGTCGCCTGCGGGAGGAGATGGAGCCGGTCAACCTGAACAAGCTGGTGACCGAGGTGATCGATCTGTTGGCACCGCCCCCCACGATGTCGGTTCGGGTGGTGAACCGTCTCCCGGTGGTGGTGTGCGAAAAGGTGCGCATGGGCCAGGCCTTTCAGAACCTGATTTCCAATGCCATGAAATTCATGGACAAGCCCCAGGGAGAGATCACCATCACCTGTGTCGAGCAGGAGGGGTTTTATCGGTTCGGGGTGCAGGATAATGGGCCGGGCATTGCCCCCAAGGATCATGAGCGTATTTTCCAAATTTTTCAGACCCTCCATGCCGGGGATGCCTATGGCAGCACGGGGATTGGTCTGACCCTGGTCAAAAAGATTGTCGAACTGCATGGGGGGGAGATACGGGTGATCTCTCCCGTTGTTCCGCCGGACGGTCATCCTGTTCCATTGTCTGCCAATCCTGCCAATCGATTGGCCGGGTCAGGCACCCGGTTTGAGTTTACCTTGCCCAGACGCCCCGTCTCCCTGGCCACCGAATGATGAAGGAGAGAACACTCATGAAAGGGATGAAGACCATCCTGTTGGTGGAAGATGACCGCGTGGACGCGATGACCGTCAAGCGTGCCCTGAAGGTGATTCATGTCAACAATCCGGTGGCCGTGGTGGGCAATGGGGAGGAGGGGGTGGCGTGGCTGAACGATCCCCAGAACGAACAGCCCTGCATCATTTTGCTGGATCTGAACATGCCCCGCATGAACGGCATTGAATTTTTGAATGTGATCAAGCAGGAGGAGCGTCTGCGCACCATTCCGGTGGTGGTTTTGACGACCTCCAAGGATGAACTGGATCGGGCCAGGAGCTTTGATCTGGGGGTGGCGGGGTATATGGTCAAGCCGGTGGATTATCTCCAGTTTGTCGAGGTGATCCGTACCATCAATCTCTACTGGACCTTGAGCGAGTTACCCGCCTGATGATGGAGACGGCTCTGGCGCACTTTTGCCAAATCATCCGCGATCACACCGGACTGATCGTCCCGGAACAGGATTTGCCTTATTTGCAGGAGAAACTGACCCGGCGGTTGCGGGTGACCCGTATCGGGGAGGAAGATCGCTATCTGGCCCTGTTGACGGATGAGAGCGCGGCGAGCGAGGCGGAATGGCGGACACTGGTTCTGGAACTGACCACCGGGGAGAGCTATTTTTTCCGGGATGCCGGGCAGATACGTCTGTTGCGCGAGGTCATCTTTCCCGAATTGTTGCGGGCGCGGGCGGCGGAGCGTGCCTTGCGGGTGTGGAGTGCGGGTTGTTCGACGGGTGAGGAACCCTACTCCCTGGCGATGATTGTGCAATCCCTGTTGCCCGGTGCCGGACCATGGACGGTCTCAATCAAGGGGACGGATATCAACGAATATGCCCTGCAACGTGCCCAGGAAGGACGGTACGGTCGGTGGGCGTTTCGCGGGGTGGCGGAAGAGGTGGTGGAGCAACATTTTTATCGCAGCCAGGGCGAGTGGCAGTTGAACCCGGCCGCGCGGGAGATGGTCACCTATGAACGGTTGAACCTGATCAAGGATCCCTTCCCGGACCCGGATCGTGGCTTGTCCGACATGGATCTGATCGTCTGCCGTAACGTATTCATCTATTTCAGCCATGAGGCCATTGCGGGGATCATGGCGCGGTTTGCGGCGAGCTTGCGGCCGGGCGGTTATCTCCTGACGGGTCATGCGGAGGTGCAACAACCGGTGGCGCAACTGGTGGCCTCCGGGGCGGTGCCGTTGGTGGCCCGGCCATTTCCCGATTCGGTCATCTTTCAGCGGCCGCCGTCCGGTGATCCCCCACTCTTGACGCAGCCACAGCGGGTCGAGGCCCCTTTTTCCCCCGCTTTTTCCCCCGTCCATGGCCGGGTGCCGATTTCCCCTTCCGCCGGGAGAGGGGTTGGGGTGCGGAAGGCTCCGGCGGGGGCTGTTTTATCCGGCCAATCGGCGGAAAAAAGGCTCAAGGAGGCCCGTGACCTCTTTGAGCAGGGGCGGTATGGGGAATCCATCCGGATGGCGGAGGGGTTGCTGGGGATCTCCTCTGTCAGTGGGGAGGTCTCTCTGGTGTTGGCGCGCAGCCACGCCAATCTGGGGGAGGTGGCCAAAGCGGAGGGGTATTGTCGGGAGGCGTTGCGCCAGCGACCCTTTGCGGCCGAGCCTCATTTTTTGCTGGCCAATCTGGTCCATGACCGGGGTGATCTGGAGCAGACCAAGGATTTGCTGAAAAAGACCCTCTATCTGGACCATGCCCATGTGCCCGCCTATTTGCAACTGGCCACCCTCTATCAGGAAGAGGGGATTCTGGATCGGGCCAGACAGATGCGTCTGGGTGCGTTGGATGTCCTGCATGGTCTGCCTCCCACCAGTCGGGTGGAGCACTATGAGGAGTGGACGGTCAAGGAGTTGGTTGGGCAGTTGGAAAAAATGTTGGGGGGGGCGGCGGGTGCTTCGGTTCGGCGGGGTTGACGGTCGGATCATCCGACGGGTGGATCCCCTCTCCAGGCTCCTTAAGACCGCTGTGGTCGATTGGCATCGGGGTTTGAATGATGGCACCACTCTCTATTCTCTCGGTTGGTCTGGGGGCCGCCCTGGGGGCCTGGTTGCGCTGGTGGCTCGGCCTGATGCTCAATCCCATCCTGCCGACCATGCCCCTGGGCACCCTGGCGGCCAATCTGTTGGGGGGCTACCTCGTGGGCGTTGCGGTGGCCTTTTTTTCCCAGTCGTCTGGCCTGCCCCCGGAGTGGCGTCTCTTCGTGATCACCGGTTTCATGGGGGGATTGACCACCTTTTCCACCTTTTCGGCAGAGGTGGTCGGACTGCTGGCACAAGAGGCCTATCTCTGGGCCTTGACGGTGGCGGGTGCCCATCTGCTGGGATCCCTCGCCATGACGGCACTGGGCATTTTGACCATGAAGGGATGGTAGGAAAAGTGAGAAAACGTTGGCAACACCATTTCAAAACGAGAGGATGATTATGTCAAAAGCCATTGGTATTGACTTGGGAACCACCAACTCGGTGGCCGGCTTGAAAAAATTGGAGACAAGAATCATTCCCAATGCGGAAGGCGATCTGCTGACGCCCTCGGTTGTGGCGTTGCGTAAAATAAAAAGCCTGTCTGGAGAAAAAGAGGAATTTGTGGTCGGCAAGCCCGCCCGGCAATGGTTGGCCCAGGATCCGGGCAACACGATCGTCTCCATCAAACGGCTGATGGGCCGCCATTTTCAGGATCCCGATGTCCAGCGTTTGATCAAAGCGGGCCGTTTTGCCTATACGGTTCAGCCTTTGTCGACGGGATCGGCCCAGAGCGTGGCGGTTTTGTTGCAAGGCACGGAATATACCCCCGAACAGATTTCCACCAAAATTATCGAGAAGATCAAGAAAGATTGCGAAGCGGATCTGCAAGAAGAGATCGGGTATGC
>CAIWLA010000700.1 GCA_903913345.1 uncultured Magnetococcales bacterium
CAAACTGGAGGGTGAGATCGCCACCAACGAGGCCAGGACGCGGCAACTGGAACTGTCAAGGATGAGTTCCTGGGAACGCGCCAAGGGTTACATTTCCGGGAAGTTTCAGAAACCGAGTTGACGACTGGTCGTGTATGGCCTAGTCAGGAGGGGATGATGCGATACGGTCAATATCCAGTAATGCCCTTTTGCTTTCATCTGGTAGCCTGTATCCTTACGGATGCTGTGCATCGCCAGGGCATCGATACAGTTTTTTTGTGGGGCAGAACAGGGCATCATGAAATTTGAATATTGCCAGAAGTGCGTGGTGCCAGCCGGATGGGCCGATCTATGGGGCACACTTGCCCAGGCGGTTTTCCGAAGCCTCCTGGGCTGGATGTCCGGCAGTATGGGTTTGGTCGTCCAAGGGCTTTACTCGACAGGGGATGCCCTGACGAAGGGCGTCACGCTGGTCAGCGTTCAGATTGCCGGTCGTCCCCCAAGCAAAACATTCCCATTTGGGTTTGGAAAGATTTTATTCATCTCCTCTTTGATGATCGGTGTTGGTCTCCTGTTTGGGGGGGTATCTCTTGGTCTGACGAGTTTTACCGATCTGGCAGGCCTTCAGTCCGTGCCATCCCTGTTGACTGTGTTGGGCGTCATCCTGTCGGCATCTGCCAGTGAATGTATGCATCGTTACCTGGGATGCGTCGCCAAAGAGAACAATAATGCAGCCATACAATCTGCGGCATGGGACAATCGCCTGGATGCGGTATCGTCTGTTGTTGTATTTATTGGTATTGTCCTGTCCAACATGGGAGTAACCGCTGCGGATCATATGGCAGCATTCGTTGTCTCTTTGATGGTCATGCGAATTGGTGGGCTGATCGCATGGAATGCCGTCAAGGGTTTGCTGGACGTGACAGTCTCCAGGGAAGTATTGGCCGATATCGCGCGTATGGCCAGGATGACGCAGGGCGTTCAAGACATAAAACTGATCCGTGGCCGCAGTCTGGGTGAGTATTGGGAAATTTACTTGCATGTCGCGCTCGACGAAACGCTCTCCATCCATGAGGGACATGACATCGTTGAAATCTTGAAAAAACGCATTCTGACGGGATTTCCTGTGGTCCAGAACGTTTGGGTGATTACGATTCCAAAAATGGCAAACGACGATAATGGTGGTAATTATTGGTCGGATCACTTGTTTTCAATACCCCGCAACAACATGACAGAGAAAACGCCATCCAATGAATAATAGGCGGGTGAATTCTGGCAGTCTGCCATTTTGGTCGCAATAAATGATGAGGATTGTGAATGATTGATATATCCAGAGCAAGGCTTTCCCATTTGAAATGGTTGCTGCAGTTGGAACTTCTGTTGCGGAAAGAACCTGTTTCTTGTTTGCAAACGCACCAGTCATGCGAACTGGGTGTATGGCTTGGTCAGGAGGGGATGAGGCGATACGGTCAATATCCAGAAATGCCCTTTCTTGAGAAACGCCACAAGCATTTCCATGAAACAGCGGATTTGCTTGTCAATCTCTTCCAGGAACGGAACTATGTGGAGGCGGAGGTTGCTTTGGATGAATTGAAGCGCGACAGCCAGGATCTGATTTTCATGTTGACGATGATCGAATACCGAATGGTGGAAAGGTTGAATGCAGCGGGCTGAAGTTGTTCAAAGATCCTGTTGCAGCCGATACCATCCGCTTCGGGTGTTCAAGGATTCGTTGGGAAGCCGTCCAGTCCAACCGTACAGGCCCATTCCTGACCTTCCGGGGAGGTCTGAAAAAAGGCTTTAAGTTTTTCCATGGCCTTTTTCTCTACCTGACGGACCCGTTCCCGGCTGATGGACAGGGTGTGGGCCAGGGTACTCAGTGTGGGGGGATTCTCCTCCAGAAAGCGGGCCGAGACGATCCATTGTTCACGGGGGGTCAATTGTTGCAGCCCCGCGTGGATCATCGCGTGGGTGCGTTGGGTCCGTTCCGACGACAGCAGGGCATGTTCCGGGTTGGGACGTTGATCGGGAATCCGTTCGATCCACTCTTCCGTGCCATCGGCGGTATACTGGTTGAGGGATTCATCGGCCCTGAGCATACGACAGTCCACCTCCAGGATGGTCTCTGGATCGGTTCCGAACCGCCGGGCCAACTCTTCGGCCTCTTCCCGGTTGAGGAGCGCGCTGGAGAGTTTACTCTGCCGCAGTTTGAAAAAGAGTTGGCGTTTGATCTGTGTGGTGGCAATGCGGACCATGCGCCAGGAGCGCAGAATCAACTCGTGCATGGCGGCCCGAATCCACCAGACCGCATAGGCGGCCAGACGATTGCCTCGGCGGGGATCAAATTTGCGCACGGCCACCATCAGACCAACGGTTCCCTCCTGCACCAGGTCTGGCAGGCTCACGTGGTAGTGGAGATACTCCCTGGCCGTTTTGATGACCAGCCTCAAATAGGAGTGGACCAGCGTATGCGCGGCCTCCAGGTCGTCCCCCTCTTGCAGGCGGAGGGCCAGCGCGTACTCCTCTTCTGCGGAGAGGATGGGTGCCAACAAGGCACGACGGACGAATCCCTGGAATCCGGCACCGCTGTCGTGAATGGCCAAGCCACCGGAGGGGTGGATGGCAACCGGCAAAGCCGTCATTGAATGATTCTCCATATCAAATCTCCCGTGGATGACCTCCCTGTGAGAGATCCTGGGTTTTTATCTTCGACCGATTATATAATGTTCGAACCTTTTTGAACAGTCCAATCGTTGGGGGTGATGTTGATGAGCCAGTCTGCACAAGTGGTGGTCCTGGGTGCCGGTCCGGGCGGGTATACGGCTGCCTTTCTGGCCGCCGGGCACGGTCTGTCCACCATCCTGGTGGATGCCGAGAGTCAACCGGGTGGGGTTTGCCTGCACCGGGGTTGCATCCCCAGCAAGGCGTTGTTGCACGTCGCAAAATTGCTCCTGGATACCCGTGATGCCGAACCGATGGGGGTGCGGTTTGGGCCACCCGTGGTGGACCTGGAACGGTTGCGTGGCTGGAAGAATGGGGTGGTTGAACGGTTGACCCGTGGTCTGGGTGAACAGTGCCGGCGTCGGGGGGTCTCTTTCATCCAGGGACGGGGCGGTTTTCTGGATGACCACACCCTGCTGGTCACGCGGGCCAATGGGGAAGAGGAACGGATCTCCTTTCAGCATTGCATCCTGGCCACCGGCTCCCGGCCAGCGGGCATACCGGGGTTGGATCTCTCCCTGCCGGGCATCCTCGATTCCACCCAGGCGTTGGCGTTGTCCGACATTCCCCGCACCCTCCTGGTGGTGGGTGGGGGGAATATTGGTTTGGAACTGGGTACGGTATATGCCGCGTTGGGCAGTGCGGTCTCGGTGGTGGAGATGAGCGATGGTCTGCTGCCGGGAGCCGACCGGGATCTGGTCAAACCCGTGGTCCAACGATTGGCCCGACTCTTTGCCTCGGTGCAGACCAGCACCCGTGTGACCGCCATCCGGGCCGAGGAGGGGGGTCTGCGGGTTGTTTTGCAATCGGGTGATCTCTGCACCGAACAGTGGGCCGAACGGCTGTTGATTGCCACCGGGCGGCAGCCCAATGGGCAATCGTTGGGTCTGGAGGCGGTTGGCATCCCATTGGAGCGCGGTTTTATACCCGTGGGACCGGACAAGCGGACGGTTGTACCCCATATTCTGGCCATTGGGGATCTGATCGGTGGTCCGTTGCTGGCGCACAAGGCGGCCCACGATGCACGGGTGGCGGTGGCGACCCTGTTGGGCCACGCCCCAACCGGTCAGCGGGTGATCCCCGCCGTGACCTATACCGACCCAGAGTTGGCCATGGCCGGTCTGACCGAGACCGCAGCCCGCCAGCAAGGGATTCCGGTACGGACGGTGCGGTTTCCCTGGGCCGCTTCCGGTCGGGCACACACCCTGGAGCGCACCGAGGGGTTGACCAAATGGGTGGTCGATCCCGCCTCCGAGCGGATCCTGGGAGTGGGCATTGTCGGTGTTCAGGCCGGGGAGCTGTTGGCCCAGGGGGTACAGGCCATCGAGCAGGGGATGACCATTCGGGCGGTGGCCGGGGCCGTCTATCCCCATCCCACCCTCTCCGAAACCCTGCTGGAATCGGCAGAGGTCTATTCGGGGGAATCTGTCCACTATTACGCGCCCAGGAGGGAGCGGTCGGGGGACTGAGGGGGTGCCCGATTTCTCTCTTCCAGGCAAACCCGGTCTCTTTGCAGAAGGCCCTGGTTGTGGTATAAGGATTGGCAATCATTTGGCCGTCGGCTGATCCATTGGCCGGGCTGGCCTGAACATCGTCGTCATGACCTTTTGCAGTCTCCCGGATCTTGCTCCATGAAACCAAGTCATTGGTTGATCGTTTGTGCCGTTTCTCTTGTCACGTTCAGTTTGTGGGCATGGTTCAACCAGCCGTTGGAAGAACCCCTCTGGCCGGATCGGGTGATGGGGTTTGCCTTCTCCCCCTATCGGGCGGACCAGAATCCACAAGAGGGCATCCATCCCACCGTCGAACAGATTGATCAGGACTTGGCCCTGCTGGCCGGCAAGACCCATGCCGTGCGTACCTACACGGTGCAGGCCACCCTCTCGGAAGTTCCCCGTCTGGCACGCAAGTACGGCATCAATGTGATGGTCGGGGCCTGGGTTGACAATACAGACGAGGATCACAACACGACAGAATTGAACACCCTCATCCGGGTGGTCAACGACAACTGGCGCAACGTGGTACGGGTGATCGTCGGCAACGAAACCATTTTGCACAATCTGCGCACGGTGGAGCAACTCACGGCCCATCTGGATTATGTGCGTGCCTCCGTCAATACCCCTGTCAGCACCGCTGAACCATGGCATATCTGGTTGAAATATCCCGAACTGGTCAAACATTGCGATTTTATCACGGTCCACATGCTGCCCTACTGGGAAGGGATCGAGTCGGAAAAGGCGGTTGATTATATCGTTGGCCGCATGAATGAACTGCGGGCGGCCTACCCGGACAAACCCATCATTATCGGTGAGGTGGGCTGGCCCAGCGCGGGCCGTACCCGTATCAAGGCCAAGGTGGGCATGGTGGAACAGGCCACCTTTTTGCGCCGCTTTCTGGCCCGGGCCATTCAGGAAAAATATGTCTACTATGTGATCGAGGCCTTCGATCAACCCTGGAAGACCCAATCGCTGGAACGGGGTGTGGGGGCCTATTGGGGTGTCTACGACGCCAATCGCAAGCCGAAATTTCCCTTCGATGCCCCCATTGTCGGCATTCCCCAATGGTATGTGCTGGCCGGTGCCTCCCTGCTGGTGGGGATGGTGGTGCTCACTCTGCTGTTTCTCGACAGCCACACCTTGCGGCGGCGCGGTCGGTTTTTTCTGGCCACCCTGGCCTATGCCGTGGCCTCCCTGGCGGTGTGGGTGGTCTACAATTTCAGTCAGCAATATCTCAGTCGCAGTGCCCTGGTGGTCGGCATCCTGCTGGGCATTGGCATGATCGGCGTCATTGTGGTCTTTTTTGCCGAGGCCCATGAATGGGCGGAGGCCGCCTGGGTCAACGCCCGTCGCCGCGCCCTGGCCCCACCCGGTCTGGTCACGGATGAGCATCTGCCCTGGGTCTCCATCCATGTCCCGGCCTACAACGAACCCCCGGAGATGTTGATTGCCACCCTCAACGCCCTGTCACGCCTGGATTATCCCTATTTCGAGGTGGTGGTGGTGGACAACAACACCAAGGATCCCGCCGTCTGGGAGCCGGTGCGGGACCATTGCCTGACACTGGGGGAACGCTTTCGCTTTTTTCACGAAGATCCCCTGGCGGGCTTCAAGGCGGGTGCTCTGAATTTTGCCCTCCATCATACCGATGCCCGAGCCGAAATTGTGGCCGTGATCGACAGCGATTATCTCGTGGATCCGGGCTGGCTGCGGGATTTGACCCCTCCCTTTCAACAACCGGACGTGGCCATTGTCCAGGCCCCTCAAAACTATTGCG
>CAIWLA010000701.1 GCA_903913345.1 uncultured Magnetococcales bacterium
AGTGGTCGCAATGGGCGTGGCGTTGGGATAGCTGGCGGTGCCTTCCGCTTTGTCCTGGGTGGCATCCCAATCCGCCATCAGACAGGCACCAAGGGCCGCGGTGTATGCGGACTGCTTGGACTGGGCATTGCGCGATTCCGAGCAAGTAAAGAGCATTGCGGTCTCCTTTACCAAACCCTTGGGTTGAATGTCTGCTCGTTGGCCAGCCTGACGGTCTCACCGGACTGCTCAATGACGAACAGCCCCTTGTTTATGGCAAATTGATCGGCCTCGGCATCCATGACGATCCCAGCCACGGCACCGTACACCTGGCAGGCGGCATAGCGGGGAAAAAAGGGTTTGAATTTTGCCAAGCGATTCAGATGAGCGCGCACATCTTCCACCTGGAGGTGACTCTTTACCTCGACCAGTACGGCGGCAACGGTATTGGCCACCAGGATGTCAATCTCCATACGCTCACCAGCTACGGTTTTCTTGACCCAGAGATACACTTCATCCACCTGAATGCCCCGCTCCGTAAACATGTCAATGCAGGATGGCGCAATCAATCCCTCCACAAACTCCCCCCAGCGGCCACCCAGGTTGCCAACCAGGGTGGAAACCTCTTTGATCTTGATGTCGGTTTTCTGGAACTTGAGGTCGGTCTCTCGCATCTGAGCGGAGACCTCCTTGATCTGGCGGTCGGTCTCCGCTCTTCGTTCCCGATCCTCGCGAACCATTTCCTCTCTTCGTTCCCGATCCTCGCGAGCCATTTCCTGGAATTTGCGGTCGGTTTCCTGAAACATTTTCCAAACATCATCAAACGTCACGGCCTGTGTCATGGCGATATCCTCCCGGTTGCGGCACTACCCGATCACAGCATGCCCCTTTCATGCGGCCTTTGGAATCGGATTTTTTCCTCTGGCCCACGGGTGGCACGCGGTGGACTCCTGGTCGGTTGGGTGCGGTATTGGGCGGTGAACGATGTGTGTATTTTCCGGGCAGGATTTCTCTCTTTAAATCCTGCCCGGTGGGAGTACGATTGGTTCCTTCTTGCCTTGTCCATGATCCTGCCACATGCGCTGATAAAGCCTTTCCAGATCTCTTGCAAACCGTTCGGTGTCGAACAACGAACAGGTCAAGCGGTTCGTCCACAGCCGTTCACGAATTGATCGTAGACGGACTGGGTTGTTGGCCAAATCCAGGGCCAGTTCAAAATACTCTTCCCACGTCTCTGTGATCAGTTCCGGAAACCCAGCCGCATTCAGCAAGCTGGCAGCTACTCGACTGACGAAGGTGTTCCCTATTTTTGTGATGAGTGGGACACCGACCCAAAGGGCATCACTGCCCGTGGTATGCGAGGTATATGGAAAGGTATCCAATGCCAGATCCGCCAGGGCCAACCTTCCCAAGTGTTCTGCCGGTGGCCGCTTTGAGGCAAAAACAAGTCGATTGGGATCAATGCCACGTCGCTGCGCTTCATGCCGCAAGTTGGCCACAGCAATGGCCATCGGCTCCAACAACCAAAGCACACTGCCAGGAACGGCTTTCAGCAACCGGCACCAAACAGTGAAACTGTTCGGTTCAAATTTGTGGCTTTGATTGAAGTTGCAAAAAAGGTCGGTTGAGGGATTGTGAAAATAGGTGGGTGGTCAGTCTTGCACCTCTTCGACTCAAGAATTTCAAAGTTTTACTTGTAAATATAATTGAAAGAGCGGTTCGAAGTAGAAATAGGAGCGTTGCAGCAATCG
>CAIWLA010000702.1 GCA_903913345.1 uncultured Magnetococcales bacterium
CACAACGCTTTCCATGCCCAACGATCCACCCGAAAGATGTTTACGTCAGACGTTTGTACCAGAGTCGGTCGGCGATGTCCAGACGAAAACAGTACCTCCATGATTCTGCATCGTTTCCTGCCTGGAACAAATTCACCCTGCACTTTAAATTGACAACAGGTTGGTTTAAGGATAGAATCCCCCCAAAATGGTCGACATGTCTTTTTCGGCGGGGCCGGTTTTGCGGTGCCGATTTAAACCATCCTTTTATCCACAATCAGCGGGAGGCATTGCCATGGCAGTACCAACAACGGCGGGGGCCGCCACCAAGGCCGGGGCTTTGGGGCAGGAGATCATTCTGAAGGAAGCGGAGTGGACGTTGCCAAAGGCGGCGAAGTTGGCGACGGTCAAGGGGACGGCCGCTCCGGGAGCCATGGCCGTCAAGGGGACGATGGCCAAGGGCGCGGTGGTCCAGGCCGCTGCGGTGCAAAATGGGGTTCAGGCCACCATGGGGGTGATTCCTCCTGGTTTGGAATGGGAATTGCCTGAGGTGGCCAAGGCGGGTGTGGCCAAGGGGGCGGTAGCCAAGGGGGTTGTGGCCAAGGGAACGGCCAAAGGGGCGGGCGTTGCCTTGCAGGGGGGGGCGGCCAACGGCGCGGCGGTGGCGGGTCAGACCAACGCCCTGGCTGCCTCGACCGGTGTGGCCACGGCGGCCAAGGCGGGGAGCGGCACCATCTGGAGCGGCACCGGCCTGAATCTGGGCTGGGGATTGGGCCTGGGGGCCTGGGGGCCGGTCATTCTCGTGGGCGTCGTCACCGCCGTCGGTGTCGGTGTCTATGGTTACCTGAAGAAGCGGTCCTCCGGGGGTGAACTGGAAGAGGCCACCCTGTAGACCTTTCCGCTCCACCGACTTCGCCCTTTCCCTCTTGCGCGGGAAGAGGGAAAGGACAATATTATCCTTTGAAAAAAACCGCCAAGGGTGCCATACTGCCAGCGGTGGTGGTTACTTTTTTGCGTGGGAGGGCAGTAGCATGAGTGAATCGGAGAGCGACACCCCTTTTTCCCCGGATGATCAACTGGCCCCTCTTTTGTTGTCGGCGGGCGATTCAGAGCCGATGGAGGCCAGTGCCGTGCAGTGTCTGGAGAGTGTCGAGTCCATTATTCCACCGCGCATGACGGAGCAGCCCGCTGTACCCGCAGACGATGAAGCGGCCATGGCCCGGAGCGTGACGGTCCCGATCGTCCCCCTGGGCACCGGGATTGCCGACCTCTTGACGGAGGCGGTCGAACGGGTGGTCCAGGTTTCGGCTGCCGGTTTTGCCGCGTTGCCCATGCCAAAAACCGCCCGGAAAGGCTCCGGGACGGCCCCGGCGCAAGAAGAGTCTGCTCCTTCGACCTCTGCCCTGCGCCAAGGGGTGACGGAGGGGGTGCAGGAGGTGGTGGCTGGCGTTGGGGAGTGGGTTCAGCACAGTGCCCGGATCATGGCGGGTTTGGCAGACTGTCTGCGGGAGAGTGTGGGTTGCATGGGCAAAGTGATTCGGGATCCCACCCAGGGGCCTTGCCGCACCGCGCCGCCCCAGCCCAAGGCCACCCGGACGGCACCCGTACACGGGTAGCAGGTAAACAAACCTGATTTGACAGGTTGTTGAATGCTTCCCCCAGTCCCGCTCCACCCTCTTTTAAATAATTTTTTATTTATCATGGGTCCAGGGGGATTATCCCCTTGGTGGGGTCCAGGGGCAGAGCCTCCGGTAGGGGTCTGGGGGCAAAGCCCCCAGCATTGGATCACCTTTCAAATTAGCATGGTTGCCTCACGAGTGTTGGCCGGGAGGTCGCATCCGAAGAGCCTGTTGGACTGTTATTGGGTAACCACTTAATTATTGTTTCGGGGCCGTTTTTGCTGAAGCCTGGGAGATTCACATGGACAAGCCTGTGTCAGGGAGCCGCACGCCGCAGCAGGGGGGATTCACCCTGATTGAGATTGCCATTGTCATCATTATTATCGGGTTGATTCTGGGGGGGGTGTTGAAAGGGCAGGAGTTGATCCGCACGGCCCGTACCCACAGCGTGGCCGATCAGGGCAGTGCCGTCCGGGCGGCCATTATGGGCTTTGCCGATCGGTATCGGGCCTTGCCGGGGGATTATGACAATGCATCGGCCAACATTCCCGGCGTGGAAAGCGGGCAGGATGGCGATGGCAATGGTCGGGTCGGTTATAACGACAGCAAAACGCCGGGCAAGCCGGATGAGGCCAATCGACTGCTGGAACCCAGTCTGGCGTGGCTCCATTTGGCCAAGGCCGGGTTCATCTCCGGGGCGTTTGATGGCAAGCCGTTGCGCCCAGGAGATTTGAGTGGCTGGGGTTGTCCACCGGAGAGCTGTATGATGAATGCCTTCAATGCCCCGATGTTTTTCATTTATGCCAATGAGCAGACGGGGGTTACCTGGGCATCGGACACGGCGCGCAGCAACCAGTTGTGGGTGGGGAAAAACATTCCGGTGGAACTGATTGCCGAACTGGACCGCAAAATGGATGATGGCAACCCCTCCACTGGCCATTTCCGGGCGGGGGATGGTTTTGTCGAAGGGGCACCCGCCCTGGTGGGCACGGTCTGTGCGACCGGCGGCAAACTGCCCACCAAGGATCATCCAGAGGGTTCACCCTTCCAGTGGGACATCAAAGGTCAGGCGATTGATTGCGGGGCGGTGTTGCTGTTTTGAGTGTTGGGTGTGTTCCACCTTATTTTTTTCAGGCCGATCATCGATTTCTCGGAACTCTTCTCCCTCACGGCGTATCAGACGGGGGGGCAATAAAATAGAGTTGGGAGTTGGCCTGTTTCATGACGCCCGCTCGGTGTTCGACGCCTTCCCCAAATCCCACAAAGAGATCCACCCGTCCCGCTCCCCGGATGGCCCCGCCGGTATCCTGGTTGACCACCCAACGTACATCGGGTCGCCAACCCGTCACCGTCTTGCCATCCTCGGCAAAAATCGGGGTCGTGGTGGACAGGATGGCGGGTGCCCCCCTGGGAAACAACCGATGGTCCGTGGCAATCGAACGATCAGGGGTCAACGAGACGTTGATATTGCCAACGGGATCTCCCTGCAATTCATGGAAAAAGACATACGAGGGATTGGCAAAAAAGAGTCGCTGATTCTCCTCGGGATGATCCAGCAACCACTGGCGCAGACGCGGCATGGTCATCTCTTCCCTGGGAATTTTTCCTTCATCGATCAAAATTTTGCCGATGGCCACATAGGAACGACCGTTGGCACTGTCATAGCCCAGCCGTACCATTTGGCCGTTTTCCATCAAGACCCGTCCCGAACCCTGGATGTGCAAAAAAAAGGCATCGATCGCACTGTCCACCCAGAGCAATTCCAACCCCCGATTGGCCAGCCTGCCCGGCTGTTTGGGGGAAAAAAATGGGCCATCTATCTGTTTTCGGTCGTAGTAAGGCACCGATTTGCCCTTCTCCTGATGGTAAAACGAACGATGACCATCGGCCCCGATTGGGGATTCCATGAGATCAGGGGGGCGGCGATAAATGGGATAATAATACCGTTTGGACCGTTTGAACGAGCCGTGCAGAAGCGGTTCATAATAGGCGGTGACCAGGACATCCCCCTCGGTGTTGCCCACCGAACGAAACAGGCCAAACCGCTGGTGCAGCAACGAATGCAACCGCTCCCAATCCTCGCCCCGTGCCAGATCGGCCAACTCGGTGCAGGCCTCGGCCATCGCCTTGGCGGAGACCGACGAGGGACCAAAATGGAATATCTGCCGAGGGGGCAGGCGGCGATAGTAGAGGGCACTTCGGTCCAGTGCCTCGGCCCACGAACGGGTTGCCCGATCCTGAAACAGGGCGGGCGGGGCCTCGGACCAGGGGACGGCCTCCAGGCTGGTCGTGGCGGTCACCTCGCCAACCCGAAGCCGTTTTTCCTTTTTCTCTGCCGTGATCTCTTGCATGGGTCGGCCCTGACAGCCAGCCAGCAGGGAGACAATCAGCAACAACACCAGAAGGGGCAGAAAAGGGTGCCCTTTCATGTCACGATAAACCGCCTCAAGGGAAAAACGGGTCGGGGGGAGGAGGAGGGGGGAATGCCCCCATTGATCCAACGCCTCAGACCACACTTTTTGCCACCTCACCGGGTTGTTGAATGGCCGACAGAAACCAGGCCGGCTCGCGGCTGCCTACCGGACGGGTAAAGGTCCAATATTCCTCCACGCGCGAACTGACATTGGGATTGCCCTCCAGCACATTGCCTTGGACATCGGTGGTATAATCCACCATGTCCACCAGAAAATGGACGGTAATCCAGTCATCACCTGTCTCTTGCCACGCCTCGGAAATGTCCACCTGCTCAAAGTGGATCTTTTCGATAATATCGCGTTTCCCTTCCGCTTTTCGTCCGAGAGCCTGGGCCTGTATCAGGGTCCACATCCGTTCGGTGAGCAGGGGGCGCAGACGATCCACGCTCCAGTCGCTCCAGGCCCCCTGAATGTGCTGAAAGGCCAATTTCGCCCCCTCCAGGAAGCGATTTTCATCAAAACTGGGATCCATGCGGGCAATGGTGGCCAATCCCTGGGCAATCTCGTCTGCGGCCATGCCGGAGAGGGTGTTGGGTGAGGTGTCGAAGGCTGTCCGACCGAACACCGGTTCGGGCATGGCCTCGCGGGGGGTGTTGTCGTACATGCCCATCGGGGCCAGCTCTTTCTCTTTTTGTTGTCTGAACCAGCGCAGGGCAAACCAGATCAGGCCACCGATCAGCAGGATTTCCAACAGACCGATGCCGCTGCCGCCCACGCCGCCCGCCGCGTGGCCCATGGCATATTCGCCGCCACCGCCGCCGTGGCCACCAAACAGGGCCGCACCCAACAGACCGCCGAGGGCAAAACCGCCGATACCGCTCATCAGTCCCGAACTCATGCCGGAAGGAGCCGGCATGGCCGGAGGCGTATGGGGTATGGACGGTGCGGCCGGAACGGGCGAGGGGGTACTCTGGCGCATGGGACTGCTGCCGGTTGGAGCGGGCACGGATTGCCGGGGGGTGGAAAAGCTGCGCGAACCCCGACTGCCAACGGAACTGCCTCCACCCACACGGGCGGCATCGGCCTCATCCGGCCAGAAGGTGGTCACGGTCAATCCTATCGCGAGAAGGGTGGCAAAGAGGGCAGATACTGTCCTGTTCATGGGGGCACCTTGTGAGTAGGTTGTTGCAAAGAATAGGCTGCATATAAAATTTCGGCCAGATGGCGTACCTGAACGGCAGAACCCGTTTTTTCCAGCCCGGCGGCGATATGCAGCAGACATCCGGGATTTTCGCCCACCACCACCTCTGCGCCACAGGCGTGAATGGCGGCCAATTTTTGTTCCCTGATCTTTTGGCTGCGTACCGGATGACGCAACTGATAGTCGCCACCGGCACCACAACACCCATCAGGAACGGTTTCATCGGGTGGCCACAGTTCGTGGTAGACAACGGGCAGAGCGGTCAACAACCCTCTGGGATCTTGCATTATGCCCAAACCATGCCGTGCTTGGCAATGGTCATGATAGGTGATGTGGCCAAAACCGGGATTTTTTGGCAAAACGGTGGGCCTTCCCACCCCTTTGACCAGAAATGGACTGAGAGGTTGCACCTTGGCGGAAAAATCCCGCGCCGCTGCGGCATACGTCGCATCATCGGCCAGGGCACGGGCATAACGGCGGGCGGTTACGGCGCAGACGCTGCTGTCACACACCACGGCCTGGAGGGGGCCAGCGGCCAGAAAGGCATCCAGGGTGCGCCGTGCCCGATGCAGAAAGCCTTTCCGATCTCCCGCTTCCCGAAACGGCGCACCACAACAGCCAAACCCTTCCAGGAGGCAAACCTCCACGCCCCACAGGGCCAACAGTTGGGCGGCAGAAGGGGCGACCCCCGGAAAAAAAAGCCGGGCCATGCAGCCGCACAGCAAGCCGATGCGCGGCAGACCCGGCAGACCGGAGGGGGCGGGAAACGGGGGAAAAGGGGGGGCCTCCATGCGGTGACGGGGAATCAGGGCTTCCATCCGCGCCAGGGGGGGGAGCAGGCGCAACAGACGCCGACGGCGCACCACCCGCTGCACCCCGGATTTTTGATAGAGGCGCAGCAGGGCAGCCAGATGAGCCGTCAGACGATGACTGTTGGTGACGTGGTGCAGCAGCCGATTCCATACGGTTGGCCTGGGTGGTATCAGGGTGCGCAGGAGCAGGGCCAATTTGGCCGGGCGGACCCCCGCCGGACAGGCCGTGTGACAGGCCCGACAGAGCAGACAATGGTCCAGAGCCGCCGCCGCTTCCCCGATGGTCAGTGTACCGGATTGCAACGCCAGGATGACGGATATTCGGCCACGTGGCGCATGCAACTCATTGTTTTCGACCCGATAGGTGGGACAAACGGGCAGACAATACCCGCATTGGGTACACAACTCGGCGTTGGCAAACGGGCCAGAACCCTTCTCCATGGTATGCGGTCATTCCTTCTGCGGACGGAAGACGATTTCCAACTCCCGGCATTCCGGGCAACCGGTGGGTGGTTGATCCACCGTGGGCGTCTTTTGAATGGCGTGAATGACGGAACGGTCAAAAACGGCATTTCCGGAACTCCGGCCAACCCGTGGATTCGCCAGTGAACCATCCGGTCTGACCTCGACCACCACGACCATGGCCAGGTTGCTTTCATTGGGCAGGCCACTTGGTTTGTTCCAGTTTTCATAAATTTTGCCCTGGATCTTGCGCTGCCAGAGGCCAACCGTCAGATTGGAGGCACGGGGTTCCTGGTCAACGGCTGCCGGTTGCGCAGGGACCGATGGGGGCGGAGTCGCCGGGGCCGCCGCCGCCGGTCGCGGAGCCGGTTGGTTGGGCTGCGGTTTGGGTTGGCTGGGCTGCATCTTGGCAATGGCCGCCGCGATATCCGAAAAATCGCCCTTTTTGTCCTTGACCGGTTCAGCGGGTTTTTTCTCGTCCTTTTTGGCGGTTTTGTCCTCAACCGGTTTTTTCGGTTCCGGTTCTTTGTCCTTTTCCTTTTTCTTCGGCTCTTCCTTCTTTACCACTTTGGGTTCCGGTTTGGGTTCCGGTTTGGGCGCGGGCTTGGGTTCCGGTTTGGGTTCCGGTTTGGGCGCGGGCTTGGGTTCCGGCTTGGGTTCCGGCTTGGGTTCTGGTTTGGGCGCGGGTTTGGGTTCCGGCTTGGGTTCCGGTTTGGGTTCCGGCTTGGGTTCCGGCTTGGGCGCGGGCTTGGGTTCCGGCTTGGGTTCTGGTTTGGGCGCGGGCTTGGGTTCCGGCTTGGGTTCTGGTTTGGGCGCGGGCTTGGGTTCCGGCTTGGGTTCCGGCTTTGGCTCAACCATCGGTTTAACCGGCGGTGGTGGTGGTGGCAATTTGATCGGTTCCACCGGTGGTGGTGGCGGTGGTGGCAACATGGGCTTGACCGGTTGTATGGGCGATACGACCTTGACCGGTTCGACGATCGGTGCCACATCCTCCGGTTCTTCCGCCTGGGGTGCTGTCTCTTCAACGGGTTTTGGTGTTGATTTGAGTTTGGGTGCATCGGACGGTGGCAACTGAACCAGACTGACCATCACGGGCGGAGTCAGCTCCTTTTCCGGTTGCGAAAAAGGGCTGAACAACGCCAGGGCCAATACCAACAGGTGGCCGACGATCGATACAATCAGTGGTTTGCGATGGGATAGCATAAAATTTATTGCGCAGGGGGTTCGGTAACCAAACCGATTCGATCCACGCCCGCCTGTTGCAACTGGGACATGACGAGCATGACCGAGCCATAGGGCGTTCTTTGGTCACCCTTCACAAAAACAGGCACTTCGGGATTGTTTTTGCGGATGGCCGCCACTTTCTCGATCAATTGGGTCGTGGTTTGCTCGCTCTTCTCAATGTAGGTCTTCCCATTCTGGGTAACGGTAATGATCAATGGTTCCTGCTTGGAGGTGAGCGGAGAGGCGTGGGTCGAAGGCAGATTGACATCCACCCCTTGCGTCAACAACGGTGCCGTCACCATGAAGATGACCAGAAGAACCAGCATGATATCCACCATGGGTGTGACATTGATATCACTCATGGTGCCGAGTTCCGACCCCTGGCTGTTTAAATTGACACCCATGCTCATGAGGATTTTCCTCCGCGACGCGCGCTCTGCCGTTCCAGAATGTTCAAAAATTCGGCCCCGAAATTGTCCATTTTTTGGTGAAAACGGCGCAAATTGGTTGCATATTTATTGTAGGCGATCACCGCCGGGATGGCCGCCACCAGCCCCATGGCCGTGGCAATCAGGGCCTCGGCGATACCCGGAGCCACCATGGTCAAGGTGGTGTTTTTGGCTCCCGCCAACCCCAGGAAAGAGTTCATGATCCCCCACACTGTCCCAAACAGACCGATAAAGGGAGAGGTCGAACCGGTGGTGGCCAGAAAGGTCAATCCCCGTCCCAGGTTGTCCATCTCCCGATTGAGGGCGACGGTCATGGAGCGGCGAATGTTGGGCAGCAAATCGCCGGCTTCTGAGGTCGTTGGTACGCCGTCTTCGCCTTCCCAGCGTTTCCATTCCCGGAAACCCGTGATGAAGACGTTGACCAGGGGACTGTCCGGCCACTCGCGGGCTGCGGTCTGATACAGCTTGGCAATGCTGCCACCGCTCCAGAACCGCTCCTCGAAGGCGGTGGCCTCGCGGGTGACGCGGCGGAAGAGCAACCACTTTTCGATAATAATTTTCCAGGACCAGATGGAGGCTGCCAACAAGAGCAGCATGACCATCTTGACCACGGGACCGGCTTGGGCGACCAGTTCCAGGGGGTTATGGTTGGCGAGTGTTTCGTTCATGAGTAGACCATTTGGTAAAATGTTAACCTGAGTATATTCGGGTAAAACCCTCTCCTGGGTCGCGGGCGATGGTTCACGGGCGACTGGTGCGGCGTTCCGGGTCACGCAAGGCGTGCAACAGATCGTCCGGCAGACGGGTTGGCTTGAACCGGTTGTCCAGCGCGACGAGGCGCACCACGGCCTGAATCAGTTGTCGTTGGTCCTGATCACGGTACACCGCCTGTTGCAGGGTCAAACTGGCCAGCCTTTGTTCTTGCAATACCACCGAGACGGTCAAGGTGTCATCCAACCGTGCCGGAGCCAAAAACTGGATCACCATTTTCATGACGGCGAACAGCAGACCCCGTTCCCGGCCAAGCCGCTCCTGGCTGAACCCCCACTGACGCAACCATTCGGTCC
>CAIWLA010000703.1 GCA_903913345.1 uncultured Magnetococcales bacterium
ACCTTGTGGGGCATGGTCGAAGAACCGACCTCGGTCGCGACCGTCTGCTGCTTGAAATAACCCATGGCAATATAGGTCCAGATATCCCGGTCAAAATCCAGCAGGACGGTGTTGAAACCGGCGATGGCATCAAACAATTCCGCAATGCCATCATGGGGTTCAATCTGGGTGGTCAAGGGTTGGTAGGTCAAGCCCAACCGTTCGATAAACCGCAGGGACAAGGCGGGCCAATCCACCTCCGGGTAGGCCACCACATGGGCATTGAAATTGCCGACCGCACCGTTCATCTTCCCATAAATGGGCACCGCCATGGTGCGCCGAATCTGTTTTTCCAGACGATCCGCCACATTGGCCATCTCCTTGCCCAGGGTGGTCGGGGTGGCCACCTGGCCATGGGTGCGGGAGAGCATGGGCAAATCCCGATAACGCACGGCCAGACCATCCACCGCATCCATCACCTGCTGCATGGCCGGACCGATCACCTGCTCCCGCGCATCCCGCAGGGCCATGCCATGGGCCAGATTGTTGATATCCTCGGAGGTGCAGGCAAAATGGATAAACTCAACCATCGGTTCCAGGGGGGTATGCCGCAATTTTTCTTTCAAAAAATATTCGACCGCCTTGACATCATGGTTGGTGATCTGTTCAATCTCCTTCACCCGACCGGCCTCTTCCTCGGTAAACCGCTGGGCAATCTCCTGCACAATGGTCTCTGCCTCGATGGACAGACCGGGCACCTCGGCAATGCCAGGATCCTCCGCCAAGGCCTGCAACCAGGAGAGTTCCACCTGAACACGACGTTTGATGAGGCCGTACTCTGAAAAAAAGGGCCTCAAGGAGGCGACCTGCGCCGCATAACGACCATCCAGAGGGGAAATGGCAACCAGTGGAGAAATCTTTGTCATGATAATGTCCTGAACTGTTTTAACCGTTTGTCATGTTCTTCCAACATTTTCCAATGGACGATGGGAATGTCCACAATGCCCGCCTGGTCCATGCGATACAGGTCGGTGGTGCCCATGGCAATCGGCGTCCAACGGCTCTTTTCGGTGGTCAGGCAGGAATCTTCGCCAAAAAAACCGGTGGGGTTGACCACATCAACGAGACGCCCCTCCGCATCAACCAGTTGCACCTGTCCGTTCACGACCAGCCAGAGTTGTTGCGTCTCCTTGGGTGTCACCCTCTTCCCGGCCCGAACAGTCACCCGTTTCATTTGTTGCGCAATATGAACCAGTCGGAAGGTGGTTTGTTCACCGAACAGACGGGTCTTGCGTAAAAAATTGACCTTGTCCATGACCGCTCCCAGGTGATCCAACAGACCATTGTTTTCCAGGAAGGCCCGGAACAGGGCGGCCGGAAAACGCATGACCGAACAGTGGGAAACCGCACGATAGGTTGACTTGGTTTCCACCGTGTTGCTGAGCACCTCCTGCACACCGATCAGAGATCCGAAAGGGAGATGACCGTGAATACCCGATTCGGCATCCGTGTAGAAGACCGCCCCGGACAACACCATATCCACATGATCCGGCATACTGCCCTCTCCCATGCGGTGAATGATCGTGCCGGCATTGTAGGTCACCACGTCACTGTTGAGCAACATGTGAATTTGATCCAGTCTCACCTGTGGAAACAATCGACTGATAAAACGGAAGGCGCGCTGACGCAGATAATCCTGTTGCCCATCAATCAGTATGTCCAGGGCACCAAAGAAGGATTCTGAACCAATTTCCATCTCTCTCTCGGTCAATTTGCGCGATGTATGGGCCAGAACGAGACGTTTCGAGCGGTCTGGACGAAAATCCTCGGCCAGGCCGTGGATCAATCCGCCGCCGAT
>CAIWLA010000704.1 GCA_903913345.1 uncultured Magnetococcales bacterium
ATCGCATTGTGCTCCCCGAAAAAAGTGGACGATGATATGTCCAAATTTTACGCGCTATTTCAACGTGTTGCAATAATATTCGTGCAAATCTGGCAAAACACACCTAAAACAGCAAGAACCAATTGCATGGTTTTCAATAATATTTCATACAGTTAAAGGCAATGTCATCTTGGCCAGGTGGGACACACCCGAAAAAGCTGGGTATTGTGATCCGTCACCCAACCCAAAAGAGAGGCATACTCCTTTGCGTCCACGGTATCCTTCCGCCCATTTGGAAACCTTTTTTTGCGTTCACTTCCGTCCACGAGGCAATGCAAGTCTTGAAAAACTCTGAAATATATGTGCTGCAAAAACATGCGCCCACTGTTTATGGTCAGTTCATCCATGATAAATTGTACGATTTGATCACTGATTCCCTGTTGGAGCATGGTTTTCCTGATTTCATCAATCGGGACATTCTGTTGCATTTGCGACATCAAGTATCCAATGGCCGAAGAAACAGGTTCTACCCGTTTTCTATCAACCCCGCGCTCAACCAACATGGTTTTGGCTTCTGAAACAGAGGCACCAAAACGCGTCCTTGCCGTTATGAACGCAATCAAGATCATTCCCGTCTCTTCTGTCACACCCATTCTCCCAGAAAGCATCACAAAAAATGTCCTTGATCATCTCCACCGACACTGATGATCGCACATCAGGAAGGAATGTCATCAAGGCGGGTAACGTGTATGCTCGATTTGGCCAGTATCCGCCTGCCACGTCACCCATCACCGGACGAGAGACCGAACCGGAACATTTGACCACAGAGAATGAGCCGAAGGCAAACAAAAATCGTTGATGGTACCATTGCGGGTTCAGGGGAATCACAGCCGTGGCGAAAAAAAAAGCCAATTCCACACAAATCTTAACACAGATCAAGGCAAAGCGGTCCGGGTTGGTATATTCAGGCGGGAGAGGATGGACCAATGCACGGTGGTGTGGCCACGATAATGGGAAAAGTGGATGTCTGACAGGATAACCGGTTGTTTGCGATATCTGTTGTGGGTGGTGCTGCCGATCAGTCTGCTGATGGGGGGGAGTGTGGCCCAGGCGCGGGGTTTTGGGGCCTATGACATCTCCGTTCAACCCGCCGAGGTCTACCCCGGTGCGGATCGCTTTGATCCCCTGACCGGCACCCCCCCCACCGGGGTTGCCTATCAGGACAACCGCCCGGTGGGGCATGTTTTTCTCACCAGCGATAATGGCTACTCCGGAAAACCCATCGAAATTCTGGTGGGCATGACCAACGAGGGAGTCATCACTGGTGCCAAGGTGACCAAACATGCGGAACCCATTTTGCTGGTGGGCATTCCCGAACAAAAACTGTTCGATTTTGTGGCCCGCTATATCGGTCGCAAACCGATGGATACCCCGAAAAACAAGACCAACCAGGTGATCGATGCCATCAGCGGGGCCACCGTGACCGCCATTGTCATCAACGATGGCATCCATCGAGCCGCCGAGAAGGTGGCACACCTTGGCCATGCAGAGACTGTCAAACCCCTGATCACACTGCGGGATCCCCCCTATCAACCCACCGACTGGGCGGCCATGCTGGCGGAAGGGTCAGTGCGCCGCCTGACCCTGACCCATGGTGCCGTGGACGAAGCCTTCCACAAGATGGGCGTTGGCAGCGGAGAACCGTACATCCAATCATTGCCCGCCGAAACGCTGTTTATCGATCTGTACGTCGCCCTGGTATCCCCGGAGTCCATCGGTCGCAACCTGCTGGGTGAGGCGGAATTTCACAATATGCGGCAGTGGCTGGCCCCCCAGCAGGCGGCTGTGCTGATCATGGCCAACGGAACCTATTCGTTTCGCGGCTCTGGATTCGTGCGCGGCGGTATTTTCGATCGTTTCAAGCTGAACCAGGAGGGCAGCAGCACCCTGTTCCACGACCATCAGTATCGCCGCTTGCGGGATCTGGGGCCAGGGATGCCCGCGTTCGAGGAGATCGGTCTGTTCAAACTGCCGGAGACCGCTCTCTTCGATCCCGCCCGCCCCTGGAACCTGGAACTGCTGACCAACCGCCCCACCGGTCCCATCGAAAAGGTGTATACCAGCTTCAGCCTGGCTTACAACCTGCCCGAACGTTTTGTCCAACGGACCCCGCCCCCCCCACCAACCCCGGTGGCGGCCGTGGCCGAGGCCGTCGAGGAGGGAACACCTCCCTTGTGGCAGCGCATCTGGCAGGCCCGTATCGGGGATGTGATCGTGCTGAGCCTGTCGCTGGTGCTCCTGACCCTGATTTTTTTCTTCCAGGAATGGCTCGTCACCCGACCCAGACTGGTCACCTACCTGCGACGGGGCTTTTTGCTCTTTTCCCTGGTCTGGATCGGCGGGTATGCCCAGGCGCAGTTGTCCGTGGTCAATATTTTTGTCTTCCTGCATGCCCTGGTGGGGGGATTCCAGTGGGATTTCTTTCTCCTGGACCCACTGATCTTCCTGCTCTGGTGCGCCACCGCCCTCTCCCTGTTGTTTTGGGGTCGGGGGGGCTTTTGCGGTTGGCTCTGTCCGTTCGGTGCCCTGCACGAGCTGCTCAACTGGGTGGCCTGCCGACTGGGGGTTCCCCAGTTTCGCCTGCCCTTTGCCTGGCACGAGCGGCTGTGGGCGTTGAAATATATCCTTTTTCTGGGCCTGTTTGCCGTCTCTCTCTCCTCCGTTGCCACGGCGGAACGGTTGTCGGAGGTGGAGCCATTCAAAACGGTCATCCTGCTGCATGGCCTGCGGGAATGGCCCTATGTGGTCTGGGCGGTCTTGCTGCTGGTGGCGGGACTCTTTGTGGAACGTTTCTTCTGTCGCTACCTCTGTCCCCTGGGGGCCGCGCTCGCGATTCCCGGTCGGATGCGCATCTTCTCCTGGCTCAAACGGCGGCGACAGTGCGGCGAAACCTGCTCCAATTGCAGCCGGGAATGTCTGGTGCAGGCCATTCAGCCCAATGGAGAGATCCATCCCAACGAGTGCCTGTACTGTCTCCATTGTCAGTTGAATTATGCCAACGAGTCGGTCTGCCCGGTACTCATCATGCGCCGCAACCGCCGCGAACGACGCCCGGCAGCCTCTCCATAATGTTTGGATGGTGGCACCCCCCTCCTCCCTTCGGGACTCGGCCACCTTTTTTTTGAAAAAAACAACAGCCAAGACGAGTCAATTCATCCATTGTCACCATTCGATGTGTGTGATAAAATTTAGGAGCGGTGTGGTTTCTGAGTGAATTGACACAGGGGCCAATACCATGAGATGGCACCTTTTTGCGTGTATGGGGCGGTGCACAGGCAGGAAATAACGGGCTGTTTATCCACTTTATTTTATGGAGAAAATCGATGTCGGAAGAGAACAAGACGGGTATGACGCGTCGTGATTTGCTGGGCAACAGCATCAAGGTGGCGGCGGTGGGCAGTCTGGCCGGGATGGGGGTCAGCCCGATGGTGGTGGGTGGTGGTGTGCTGACGGCGGCCACTGCATTGCCTCTGGCCGCCATGGCCTCCGGCACTGCCGAGGTGCCACCCGGTCAACTGGACGAATATTATGGTTTCTGGAGTGGCGGTCATTCGGGTGAGGTGCGGGTGTTGGGCCTCCCCTCCATGCGGGAATTGATGCGCATCCCGGTCTTCAACCGCGAAAGTGCCACCGGTTGGGGCTTGACCAACGAAAGCAAAAAGATCCTCTCCGAAGGGTTGACCCCGGAGACCAAGGAGTTCCTGCACAAGCAGGGAATGGTCTCCTACGACCATGGCGACACCCATCATCCGCGCATGTCCTACACCGATGGCTCCTACGATGGTCGTTATCTGTACATCAACGACAAGTCCAACACCCGTATCGCCCGCATTCGTCTCGACATCATGAAAACGGACAAGGTGTTGGAAATTCCCAATGCCCATGCCATTCACGGACTGCGTCTGCAACGGTATCCCAAGACCGGCTATGTCTTTTGCAACAGTGAAATGCGCATTCCGATGCCGAACAACGGCCACGACATGACGGATCCCAAGAAATATACCTGTGTCTTTTCGGCGGTGGATGGCGAGACCATGAAAATGGCCTGGCAGGTGATGGTGAGCGGCAACCTGGACAACTGTGATGCCGACTACAAGGGCAAATATGCCATTTCCACCTGCTACAACTCGGAAGAGGGTGTCACCCTGGCGGAGATGACGGCCTCCCCGTCGGATCACGTGGTGATTTTTAACATTCAGGCCATCGAAGCGGCGGTCAAGGCGGGCAAAGTGGCGATACACAACGGCGTGGCCGTGGTGGATGGTCGCAAAGAGGCCAAGTCCCCGTTTACCCGCTATATCCCCATCGCCAACAACCCCCATGATGCCAATGCGGCCCCGGACGGCAAGTATGTGATTGTCAGCGGCAAGCTGTCGCCCACGGTGTATGTCATCGAGTGGGACAAGGTGGATGAGTTGTTCGAGGGCAAGATCGGCGAAAAGGATGTCATCGTCGCCAACCCGGAGATCGGTCTCGGACCGTTGCACACCACCTTCGACGGCCGTGGCAATGCCTATACCTCCGTCTTCCTGGACAGCCAGATCGTCAAGTGGAACATTGATGACGCCATCAGGCAGGCCAAGGGCGAAAAGGTCAATCCCGTTCGCCAAAAGCTGGATGTTCATTACCAGGTCGGCCATACCAACGCCTCCATGGCGGAGAGCAAGGATGCCGACGGCAAGTGGCTGGTGGCCCTGTGCAAATTTTCCAAGGACCGTTTTCTCAATGTCGGCCCCCTGAAGCCGGAAAATGATCAGTTGATCGACATTTCCGGTGACGAGATGAAGCTGGTCCATGATGGTCCCACCTTTGCGGAACCGCATGATGCCATCATCGTCCACAAGTCCAAGGTCAATCCGGTCGAGGTCTACAACAAGGATGACCCGATGTTTGCCGACCTGCACGCCCTGGCCAAGAGTGACGGCCTGGAGCTGGGCAAGGACAGCAAGGTGATCCGCGACGAGAAGACCAAGAAAGTCCGGGTCTACATGCTCAGCCACGCCCCGACCTTCAGCATGACCGACTTTTCCGTCAAGAAGGGCGATGAAGTGACGGTCATTATCACCAACATTGACGATGTGGTGGATCTGACCCACGGTTTCACGATGGTGGGACACAATGTCTGCATGGAAATCGGTCCCCAGGCCACGGCATCCGTCACCTTCAAGGCGGACCGGGCCGGTGTCTGGTATTACTATTGCCAGTGGTTCTGCCACGCCCTGCATATGGAAATGCAGGGACGCATGCTCGTGGAAGCGTAACAGACATTTTCATGAATCCGTTGCCTCTCTGTTCTGTGGTATGGGTGGCCAGCCTGGTGCTGGCCACCACTTTTTTATCTCCCGTTATCGGGTGGGCAGATGTGACGGTGGTGCCCGGCGCAGAGAGTCTGCGCCGGGCCATCGCCCAGGCTGCTCCAGGGGAGACCCTGCACCTGACCGCCGGTCGTTACGGATCGGCGGTGGTGGACAAATCCCTCACCCTGATCGGGGTACCCGGTGCCGTGGTGGATGCGGGTGGCCAGGGGAGCGCGTTGACCGTTTCGGCCCCCAATGTGGTGGTCCGTGGGCTGACCTGCGTGGGATCGGGCAAGGTGGATACCGATCTGGACAGCGGCATCCTGGTCACCAAGCCCGCATCCGGAGCGATCATCGAAGACAATCAAATAACGGGTAATCTGTACGGTATTGCCATTCAGGGTGCCCCGCAGGTGGTGGTGCGGCACAACCGCATCGCCAACGACTCTGTCGGATGGCTCAACGCCCTGGGCAACGGCATCAATATCTGGGACTCCACCGGGTCACTGTTTGAAGGCAATCGGGTGGAAGGGGGACGGGATGGCCTTTACATCCATACAGCCCACGGCAATATTATTCGGGGCAATTATTTTACCCATTTACGCTTCGCCGTCCATTATATGTACGCCAATGATTGCGAAGTGACCGACAATCTCTCCATCGGAAATGCCGTTGGATATGCCTTGATGTACTCCGACAATCTCAAAGTATTGCGCAATATTTCACTCAATGACCGTGATCACGGCTTGATGTTTCATTCTTCCCGTCATTCGGAGTTGGCCGAGAACATCGTGAAAAATACCCAGGACAAGTGTGCCTTCATCTACACCTCTTCGGACAATCGCATCCACCATAACCGTTTTGAAGGGTGTGAGATTGGCCTTCATTTTACCGGCGGTTCGGAAAAAAATCTCCTCTATGCCAATGCCTTTATCGACAATCGCACGCAGGTCAAATATTCGGGCATGGTACACTATGAGTGGTCCAAGGATCATCGTGGCAACTATTGGAGTGACAATCCGGCCTTTGACCTGGATGGGGATGGCATTGCGGATGTGGCCTATCACCCGAACACCCTGATGGATCGGGTCTTGTGGCGTTATCCGTTGGCCAAACAGCTCCTCTCCAGCCCGGTGATGGAGACCCTCCGTGTCGCCCAGAACCAGTTTCCGGCCCTCAGTCCGGGGGGGGTGGTGGACAGTTGGCCGTTGATGCACCCACCCCCCTTGTCGGTAACCCTGCCCACCGATCTACCGGGAGACCGTTGGTGAGTGATCTTTCTTTTGCAGTCGATGATGTGGTCAAGCAGTATCCTCGGCATCGCGCCCTGGATGGCATCACCTTTACAGTCCCGGCCGGGGCCTGTGTGGCCCTCCTGGGCCATAACGGGGCTGGCAAGACCACTCTGATGAAATTGTTGCTGGGACTGACGCGACCCACCGCCGGCTCGGTGCGGGTGTTGGGGAAAGATCCGGCAGATGCCCCCCCCCGGTTTCGCCGCCAGATCGGTTTTTTGCCGGAAAATGTCATCTTCTACGATGAATTGACCGGAATAGACACCCTGTGTTACTTTGCCCGACTGAAGGGCGAGTCGCCAACGGGTTGTGCGGCCTTGCTGGAACGGGTGGGGCTGGCAGAGGCCGCCACGCGGCGGGTCAAGAGCTATTCCAAGGGGATGCGGCAGCGTCTGGGTCTGGCCCAGGCCCTGCTGGGCAATCCCCGACTGTTGCTGTTGGATGAACCAACCACCGGTCTGGATCCCCTGTTGCGCCAGGAGTTTTACCGCATGGTGCAAACGTTGCGGAGCAGTGGCGTGACGGTATTGCTCTCTTCCCACGTGTTGACCGAGTTGGAGGCCCGCACGGACCAGGCGATCATTTTGCGCCATGGTCGGGTGGCGGCCTCCGGCACGTTGGACGAACTGCGGCAGCGGGCGAACCTGCCGGTCCGCTTCCGGGTGGAGACCTCCGCGCCGGAGACGGTATGGTCGCAATTGGCGGACTTGTCCCTCTCGCGGGTGGCCCCGGAGACGCTGGAAGTGGTCTGTGCCGTGACGGAAAAAATGGCCGTTCTGCGTCGCATTGCCGCTCTGGGTGACGTGGTGCGGGATCTGGAGATTCAATTGCCGAGTCTGGATGATGTCTATGCCCATTTCGGTTATACCGGCAACGGAAAAGAGACCTCACCATGAATCCGATGCGTATCATAGCGGGCAAGGAGATACGGGATGCCCTGCGCAACCGTTGGGTAATCAGTGCGACGCTGTTGCTGGCGGGATTGGCCTTTTCCCTGGCCTTTCTGGGAAGTGCCCCCACGGGCACCCTGGGGGCCAAGCCTTTGGCGGTGACCGTGGTCAGTTTGTCCAGTTTGACCATCTTTTTGCTGCCTCTGATTGCGTTAATGTTGGCGTATGATGCCCTGGTGGGCGAGATGGAGCGCGGGACATTGTTGTTGCTGCTCACCTATCCGGTGACCAAGGGAGAGGTCTTGCTGGGCAAGTTTGTGGGGCATGTCGCGGTTCTGGCCGCATCGACCATTCTGGGATATGGGGCGGCCGGGTTGGCGGTGGGGTTGAGTGGCCAGGGGGCAGACGCCCAAAGCTGGCACGCCTTTGGGGCATTATTGGGCAGTTCGGTCTTGCTGGGGGCGGTTTTTATTGCCATGGCCTATCTGATCAGCAGTCTGGTACGGGAACGCGCCTCGGCGGCGGGCATCGCCATCGGGGTCTGGTTGTTGTTTGTGGTGTTGTATGACATGGGCCTGCTGGGGGTGTTGGTGGCCACCCAGGGGCAGATCCATGAAAAGGTCTTTCCCTGGTTGTTGCTGGGCAATCCGGCGGATGTTTTTCGGCTGTTCAATCTGACCGCATTCGACAATGTGCGCACATTTTCCGGACTGGCGGGGCTGAGCGGGCAGGTCAACCTCTCCCCGTCCGTACTGCTCGGTGCCCTGCTGACCTGGATGGTGGTGCCTCTGGTGGGTGCCATCCTGGTCTTTCAACGGCGGGAACTGTAGTGAAAACCTCTGCCTCTCTGCCATTTCTGCTCTGTCTGCTCTGGTTGACGGCCTGCGGTGGACCCTCGGAGCCACTCCCCGCGCCCCAGGAACCGGTCCGGGATACCGTGGGCTATTATTGTGGCATGACCCTGGCAGAACATGCGGGGCCAAAGGGGCAGATCCAGGTGGCCGGGGTGGGCGAACCGCTTTGGTTTGCCTCCGTGCGGGAGCTGTTTGTCTATTTGCAAACCGAGGGGACCACCCGGCGTATTTTGGCCGTGTATGTCAACGACATGGGGCGGGCCGACTGGGATCATCCCCAGCCGGGCACCTGGATCCTCGCCCAGACGGCCCTGTTTGTGATGGGATCGCACCGGAACAGTGGCATGGGGGAGATGGAGGTGGTGCCCTTCGGAAAACAGTCCGAGGCCGAACTCTTTGCGCATCAACACGGGGGGCGCGTGGTCTCCTACAGCGAGGTGATCAAGAGCGCACCCTTTTCCGAGATGGGGAGTGGGCGTACCAATTGAACGGGGCAACCATGGAGCACGGAAAAGGCCCGTCTGGAATGGGCCTTTTCCGTTTTTTATCGGCATGATATGGGATGCAGGACGGTCTGCAAAAACATGCAACAGATGGGGGCGTTTTGTGGAATGTTTGATCAGAGAACGGGTTAGTTCTGGTCAATTTCTCCGTTCAACATTTTTGTAAGATTATTACCAATTGCTTCTGCTAACCCAGGTTTAAC
>CAIWLA010000705.1 GCA_903913345.1 uncultured Magnetococcales bacterium
GGGATGGCCATCGAGCAGGCGGATGGACTGCGCCTGTTGCAGGATGCCACCCTGGAGTTGTTGCCCTTGTTGCAGGCGGCCTTTCGGGTACGGTATCGCCATTTTGGTCGGCGGGTTCGGGTCCATGTGTTGAACAATGTCCAGAATGGCTATTGTCCCGAAGATTGCCACTATTGTGCCCAATCGGCGGAGAGCAATGCCCCGATCGAGCGGTATCGCAGCAAGTCCGAGGCAGAGATTTGGGCGGAGGCGGAACGGGCCTATCAGGCGGGGGCCTTTCGGTATTGCATGGTCTGGTCGGGACGCGGTCCCAACCCGGAGCGGGTGGTGCAGATGGCCGAACTGGTGCGGCGCATCAAGGCCCGTTGGCCGATGGAGGTCTGTCTTTCCGCCGGATTTATCGATCAATCCATGGCCGTCACCTTGAAAGAGGCCGGTCTGGATCGGTACAATCACAATTTAAATACGGCGGAAGGCCATTATGGCGCGATCTGCCATACCCACACCTATCCCGATCGTCTCGCCACGTTGGAGGCGGCGCGTGGGGTGGGGTTGGAGGTGTGCAGCGGTCTGATTGTCGGTATGGGGGAGTCCCCGGAGGATCTTTGGACCGTGGCCAACACCCTGCGCCGATTGCAGGCACGCTCCATTCCGGTCAATTTTTATGTCCATATTCCGGGCAATCGACTGGGAGTGGTGGATCATGCCCTGACCCCGGAGCGGTGTCTGCGGGTGCTTTGCCTCTTTCGTTTTCTCAATCCCGATGCGGAGTTGCGCGCTGCGGGCGGGCGCGAGGTGCATCTGCGTTCCCTGGCGCCCCTGGCCCTCTATCCGGCCAACGGGTTGTTTGGTGCCGGCTATCTGAACGTGGGTGGGCAGAGCATGGAGGAGGTCATGCGCATGATTGTCGATGCCGGTTTTGAGGTGGAACGCAGTGCAGAAGGGGGATAGAACGCGGGGGGAGGAGACGGGGCAGGTCGGGAGCGGACTGGGTTATTCGATGGGGCAGCAGGCGCAGGGATACAAGACAAAATGGCCGGATCGGATGGTGGCACAGACAAAGGATTCTTTGGTTTATTCAAGAAAAAGGCATCGGAATCATCCACCGCGGCGACGCTGGTCCGGGAGGGTTTGCTGAACAATCCGTCCGAGATGATTCCGTTGTTCGTCACGGTGCTGGAAGAAAAATATCCGGTACGGGTCTCCTTGAGCAATGCCACCTCGCCCTACTATTCCCATTTTGAATGGGAACTGATGGAAGATGAAATGGGACAGGTGGTTCAGAGCAAGAACTATCTGGAAAAGGGGCAATATCTATTGCTGGCGGCCCTGGATCCCCCCATCGGCAACCTGAAAATTCGCAGTGCGACCGAAATCCGTATGGAGTTTGCCTCCAAATATCACCTGTTGGAATGTGAAACCACCCTGGATCTGATCACCCCGGCCAGAAAAATTTGTTTGGCATTTCCAAAAAACTTACATCAAAAACCGCAACAGCGGTCAGCGGTCCGGGTGCCTGTTGAGCGCAACTTGCCGGTCGTTGCCTCTGTTGTCCGTCCCTCTGGCATTGTCTTCGAGGCTAAATTTCGGGACATCAGCACCGGTGGGGTCTCCTTTTTCGCCACCGGTGCCACACCCAGGATTGCCGATCAATCCCGCGTGGAGATGACCATCACCTCCCCGGCGGGAAAAATGGAGGTGGACGCCGTGATTGTGGGGAGCTACTCCAAGGATGGAGAACAGGTTTTTCGTGCCCAATTTTTGCTGGACAGTCATCAAACGGCGCACAATGTCAATGCCCTGGTTGCCTTTGTACAGCGCAGCAACATACAGAGGCGCAAGGATTTATTGCAGTAATTTATTCAAAATATCCTGAAAAAGGTGCAACAAGCCATGTCTCATCCCCTCGCCGATTCCCCCGTCAACCAGGCCGCCGCGACCTATCGCCGTGTGCCGTTGCGCCATTTTTTGCCGATCATCTTTTGTCTGCTGATTGGCGTGGTCTCGTTGCTGATCATTTTTATCACCCATCGTTCGGCGACCACGGCCATCGGTGCCTTGGCGGAAGAGGTGATGACACGGGTGAGTCAGCGGGTGGTGGACAAGACCAGCCGTTATCTGGATTCGGCAGCCCTGGCGGCACAGATGAATGCCACGGCCTGGCAAGGTGGACAACCGGGGGTGACGGGGGGAAACCCGGCCTTTTTGGACCTTTTCAATCGGAGCAGTCGGGAGCAGTTGACCCTTTTTTCCTATTTCGGGTTGGTCTATTACGGGGATGAGCAGGGCAACCACTGGTTGAACAAGCGGGAGCAGGATGGCACCATTCATATGCGGGTGATTACGCGCAAAGAGGACTCTCCCGCCAGCAAAGAGGCACTGGAGCGGTGGGCACGGCAGACCAAAACCACCGAGTCAGACCGGCAGGCCATGGCCGAGGGGCTGGCCCCCTATGTGGAGACCTATTGGTATGAGCAGGACAAACAGGGTCGATTGGTGCGGGGCGAGCAGGATCCGATCAAGATTTATGATCCCCGGTTGCGTCCCTGGTATGTGGGGGCCAGGGAGAAACGTCAACTGTTCTGGACCGATGTCTATGCGTGGGAAGAAAAATATCAGGGGGTTGTCAGTCGTCAGGTCGGGATTACGGTCTCTGCCCCGGTGGTACAGGCGGGCCAACTGGCGGGGGTGTGTGGGATCGACATCAGCCTGGAGGCCGTCTCCCACTTTTTGCGCGACATGGAAATCATGAAAAACGGTCGGGCTTTCATCCTGAACGCCAAGGGGGAGACGGTGGGCTTGCCCAACTATGGCGAGGTGTTGGCTCCTTCGGATGTCGCGGGCGATGCGGTCTCCTTGAATCATATCCACCAGATTACCGATGCGGCAGTGGTGGCCTCCTACACGGCTGCGCGGGCCGCGCTGGGTCTGACCGGGCAGCAACCCTTTGCCTTGCAGAGGGAGCAGGTGATCACCTTTTCCGTGGGAGATCAGCACTATTACGGTTTTTACCAGCCGTTTGCGACGGAACTGGGGCTGAACTGGACGGTCGGGGTGGTGATTCCAGAGGATGATTTCCTGGGCAGCATCAAGAAGGAGATGCACCAGAGTCTGCTGATTGTCCTGGCCAGCATTGCGCTGATGTTGGGGGTGGGTGTTTTGATCGGTCGTCTGATCACCAACCCCCTCACCCATTTGGGCAAGGAGGTGGAGCGCATCATGCAGTTGGATCTGGCCCCCTCTCCCTCCCTGACGACCCGCTTTGTGGAATTTCGCATGATTTCTCTGGCCTTCACCCGCATGAAACTGGCATTGGCCGAGATGGTCAATACCCTGTCGGTGCATACCAAGGCCCTGGATTGGTCGGCGGAGGAGTTTGGCAACATGGCCTTGACCCTGGAGGACAGCACCCAGACCATGCAGCAGGGGGTCCAGGCGGTGCAGGCCGCCCTGGGACAGATGCCCGAAGCAACGCCGACCAGAGGGGAGATGGTTCAGGCCATGGCCCAGGTGGAGGAGTCCCTGCGGGTGTTGAATCAGCTCAATCAACCGGTCGTGGAACAGGTTGAACAGATGAATCAGATTTCCCGTGCCCTGCGCCAGACGTTGCAGTCGGTCAGGATATAAGGCCACCATCCCCGTTTTTGATTTGGGCTTTATTTACCGCCTGTTTCTTCGTACCAGCATATTTATGATCAGGCGGATCATGGTCTCTTTTTGTGCCGGGTCGGACTCTGCCACCAGCAGGGCCAGGGCGGCAAGACCGATGTCGTTGATCACCGGATGGCCGTCCTTGTCCATCAGACGGCCATTGTCGTGCAAGAAATCCACAAACAAAAACGCGCCACTGCGTTTGTTGCCATCGGTGAAGGGGTGGTTTTTTATGACAAAATAGAGCAGGTGTGCGGCCTTCGCTTCCACGCTGGGATAGGCCGGTTCTCCGAATACGGTCTGCTCCAGATTGCCCAGGAGCGCGGCAAAGGCCTCGCCGCGCTCCTGGGCGAACAGTCCGGTGGCCTCGCCCCGTCCTGTCAGGTCCGCCTTGAGTTGCGCCAGTTTTTGACGTGCCTGGGCCAGAGTGGGCAGCAGTCCGCCGTGTTGTTCCGGTGGCTCGGTCAACAAGCCTTCGTCGTAGCGTTGCAGCAGCAAAAAAGTCTGGGCGTAGCGGGTGACAATATCGACCAGCCCACACCCGATATTGGCCAGCATCTCAGGGCTTTGTACGGCTTTTTTTACCAGTAGCAATGCCGCTTCCAACTCTTGGGCGTTGGCTTCCAGACGTTGGCGGTTGAGGGTATAACCCTGGGTCAGGTGTTCCCGCAGGATCCGGGTGGCCCATTGGCGGAAGTGGGTGCCCTGGACCGATCTGACGCGATAACCGACGGAAATGATGACATCGAGGTTGTAAAACTTGACCGGTTTGTCTGAGCCGGCAATGTGCAAAATATGCACATTGCTTTCTTCTGCCAGTTCCTTCTCGGCGAAAAGGTTGCGCAGGTGTTTGGTGATCACCGACCGTTCACGCCCAAACAACGCGCCCATCTGCTCCTGGGAGAGCCAGACCGTATCCTGCTCCAACCGGACTTCAATAACGCCCGTTTCGGTTTGATAAATGGTCAGCTCGTTCAATGGCGTCTCCGGTTCGTCATGGTACAGCTTGAGCAAAACATGATGTGTCGAGAAAGGCGTTCATTGCGACTGTTGCTCGATAATCCTGTCCATTTCCGCCAGTACATCGGCCGCATCATGGACGCCCTCCCGTTCCGCTTCCTGGCAGACGGTATCCAGCATGGCGTTGAAGCGCAGACGATGCTCCTCTCGCTCTTGAAGCATCCCCAATGCCCTGCTGACAACCTCGCTGACGTTGTTGAAGTACCCGCTTTCCACGGAAGAACGAGCAAAGCGTTCCAACTCCGGGGTAAGGTGAACGTTTGTGGTCATGGTGTGATCCTCGAATATCAATACCTGATTCCGATTCTAAATCAAAAGTGCAATAATTGAGGGTCCAGGGAGATCATCTCCCTGGTGGGGTCCAGGGGCAA
>CAIWLA010000706.1 GCA_903913345.1 uncultured Magnetococcales bacterium
CAGCCGACTGCACCGCCCCGCCAGCATTTTTTTGCGATTGTCCCCCAGCAATTTGGGCACGATTTCGTTGTGTACCTCCTCCTCGATGACATCGATCAGGAGATAGACCGGGCCATTCGGTTTGGACTCTTGCCAGTAGTTTCGGAACGCCTCTTGTCCTTCTTCCGTGTTGTCAAACCGGTTTTCCTTCGCGAAGAGGCCGTTTTTCCAGGAATAGGCGTTGACCAGATAGTCGGAGAAAAAGAGGAAGAGGAGGGGAGGGGTGGCCATGGTCTGCCAGCGGATCACAGCGTGCTGATGAGATCGTAGATCGGCCCCAGGACCGAGAGAATCACCCAGCCGATCAGGGTACCGAGGAGGACGGTCATGGCTGGCCCGATCAGGGTTTCCAGCTTGCTGACCGTCTCTTTGACCTCACGGTTGTAAAAATAGCTGATACTGCGCAGTGCGGTATCCAGATGGCCAGTGGTCTCCCCCACCTTGAAGATGCGCAACAATAACGGTGGGAAGAGGTTGATCTCCTGGAAACTGCTGGAGAGTTCCTGGCCATCGGAGACCATCTCCCGTGCCCGTTGCAGGGATTCCCGAATCACCAGATTACTGGACAAACCCTCGCAAATTTTGAGACATTCCAGGACCGAAACCCCTGACTTGTACATCAGGGCAAAGGCGTTGGCAAAACGGACCAGAATGATTTTGTGGAACAGGGGACCAAACAGCCACAGGCGCAGCTTGAGCCGATCCACCAGGCGGTGAAAACCGATGCTCCACAGGGAGCCTAACCGCACGATCACAAAAACCAGGATCGGGGCCAGCAGCAGGAGATACCACTGTTCGGAGACAAAATGGGAGGTGGCAATCAGGGCACGGGTATGCAGGGGCAACTCCCCCCCCATCTCCGTGATAAATCCCACCAGTTTCGGGACCAGAAAGATCATCAGGAAAAAGATCAATCCGGTCACCACCACGCCCACCACCATGGGATACATCATCACCTTTTTGACCTGGGAGATCAACTCGTCTTCCCATTTCAAATTTTCGGTCATGTCCAGAAAGACTTGACTAAGATTTCCCGTCCGTTCCCCCACCAGGACCAGTTGGGTGAAGACCTCGTCAAACACCCTGGGTTGGGTTTTCATGGCCTCGGACAATTGTTTGCCTGCCTCAATATCCTCGATGAGGGTGGAGACCATTTCGCGAAACCGGGGTTTGGTCAAGCCATCGCGCAGTCCTTTCAATCCTTCCAGCATCGGTACCCCGGCACCGGCCATCTGTTCCATGTCAAAGCAAAAAATGATCAGATCCTGACGGGTGATGGGACTGCGGTTGAAGAGGGAAGAGGAGGAGCGGAGTGCCTTATGGCTGATGAGCATCAAGCCCATGCGATCCATGCGCAACTCCAATTCATCCACATTGGAGACCTCCATCGTCCCGTGCTGAATGGTCCCCTCCGGGTTTGTTGCCTTGTAGTGGTATTTAGGCATGGGAGAGGTGCCCTCCCTCAGGCGTCAGGCCGAAGACCCGTGCCACCTCTTCCAGACTGGTTGTCCCTTCCAGAACCCGTCGGCGCGCCAGGTCGTTCATGGTCAACATCCCTTTCTGGCGTGCCAGGCGACGGTATTCCCCCTGCGGGGCATTTCCGGAGATCAGATCATCAAAATCGTCGTCGATCAGCAGACCCTCCATGACACACAGGCGACCCTGATAGCCGGTGCCATGGCAGGCCGGGCATCCCACGGCGGTATAGAGTGGCAGGGCACCCTCGGTCTCGTCTGCCCCCAGCCAGAGACGCTCGGCCTCCGTGGTTGGGGTTGGTCGCTTGCATTGCACACACAGTTTGCGGATCAGGCGTTGTGCCAACACGCCAATGATGTTGCCCGCCAGCATATCGGGACGCAGGCCGATGTTGAGCAGACGGGGGATGGCGGCCACGGCGGAATTGGCGTGGACGGTGCTGTAGACGGGATGACCGGTCATGGCGGCGCGCAACGCCATCTGGGCGGTATCCAGATCCCGAATCTCGCCGACCAGAATGATATCCGGATCCTGGCGCAGAATGGAGCGGACACCGGAAGAAAAGTCGAGATCGACCGCCTTGTTGACAGCGGTCTGGAGGATGGCGTCCAGGAGATATTCCACCGGATCCTCCAGTGTCATCACATTGCTCTTTTTGGCATTCAGGGTGTTCAACAGGGCATACAACGTTGTGGTCTTGCCGCAACCGGTCGGGCCGCTCACCAGGATAATGCCGTAGGGGCGACTGGTCATCTGTTTGACCATCGCCTTGTTTCCATCGGTAAGCCCCAGTTCATGCAGACCCAGAAGCCCCTTGCTGCGGTTCAGGAGGCGCAGGACAATATTTTCGCCATGGACGGTGGGTTGGGTGGAGAGACGAAAGTCAACCGGGGTATTGGCCAGCACACTGACAAAATGGCCATCCTGGGGGATGCGGCTCTCGGCAATGTTCATCCCCCCCATCACCTTGATGCGCACACACAGGCCGGGAAAAAATTTCCGATCCAGGATGCGCACCTCCTGAAGCACGCCGTCGATACGGTAACGAATCTGCACACAGTGGGCCATGGGGTTGATGTGCATATCCGATGCCTCGTGCCGGACGGCGTCCAGCAGCAGGGCATTGACCAGACGCACCATCGGATGGTCAAAACGGGCGGTGCCAACGGCCAGACTTTTCTCGTCCACCTCACCGGTTTCAATTTCGTGCAGAATGCCATCCACCGACAGATCAAAGCCGTAAAAACGGTCGATGGCGGCCAGGAGTTCGCTCTCGCTCGCCAGCAATGGCCGCACCACCACCCCTTTTGGCAACACGGTCTGCAATGTGTCCAGGACAGCCATGTTGAAGGTATTGGTCATGGCCACGGTCAACTGTTGTCTCTGGGCATCCCACTCCAGGGGCAATACGGTGTGTTGTCGGGCAAAGCCCTTCGGAATGTACCGCAGGGCCTCGGCCTCCTGGGTGCGGGTGGTCAGATCCACGGTTTCCTGTTCCAGGGCCTCGCCCAACAGGTCACGCATGGTCTCTTCGGGGATGAATTCCAGGGCAATCAACACTTTGCCGACCGGTTGCCCCGTGCGCCTTTGCTCGGCCAGCGCAATTTCCAGTTGGTGGCGGCTGATCGCCTTTTTGGCCAGCAGCAATTCTCCGATGCGTTGCGTGGCCTCTGGTGCCGAGGCCTCCAGACGGTTTGCCGGGGGAGTGATCGTCTGGTGGATCCCCTGCGACCACCGGTCGGTCAGCCAGGTGGTCCATGGTCCGGGCCGCCGGGCGGTGGGGGCATAGTGGTTGGTGGGGGGATGCAGCAGGAGCTGTTCGGCAATCAGCCACTCCGCATTGTCGCACTCATCCCCTTCGAGGTGGGGCGCGTGGGTGGCAAAGCGGTGTTGCGCGGCGGGCAGGCCCAGGCGGACGGCCAGATCTTCCAGCCGCATCGGTTGCATCCGGCAGTCCGGGGCCGGGGCGGGATGGCGGTGCAGATGGTCGGCCAATTCGGGACCGCACAGAATGGTCACCTCCAGGGGCATCTCGCGCCGCAACAGGCGCAACGTGTTAAGATATTGTCGGGTCCGTCCTGTTTCCGCATGAATGGCGGCCGCGGTCTGGGCCGACCCCCCCGGTGGGTGGGGAATCAGACGGCTGACCAGGGTGCGACCCTGGTGAAAATAGGTCTGCCGCTGCCCGGCCCCGGTCAGGCAGACCCATAACGCATGGGTGGATGACCGTGCCCCTGGCGTGGCGGCGTGCATCAGGGCACGACTCAACAAGGCCATCGACCAGAGACCGGCAATGGGCAGACCGCGTTGCAGCAGGGGATCCAGCCAGGGTTGGACCAACGCCGGGGCGGTCAGGGCCGAAAAGAGTATCTGTTCCGTCGTGCCCGTCTGGCCGCCTTGAGAATCGGCCCGTCGGTAGGGGGTTTGGCGAAAGAGTCGTTCCAGTCGTTGTTCGATCAGCCCTGTGCGATTGGCCCAACGCAGACGGGGAACGGTTTCGGTTCGCAGCTCCTCCGCGCTCATGTCGGCCAGGAGATGGAGGCGACCCGTCAGCGGTTGGGCATCCAGGAGACGGGCAAAGCCCTCCCGTCCTGCCTGGGTTTGGGCAAACGGGGCACCCGCATCGAAGCGGTCGCCCAGCCAACGATGGAGCGTCACCTCCTGGTCGCGGAGAATGAGCAGTGGACTGTCGCGGTGCCACTGTGCCATCCAGCGGACCGGCAGCCAGTGGCCATAAGAGACAATTCTGTTCAAAACAGCGGCTTTCATGTTTTATCCTAAGTCCCCTGGTCGCAAACAGTTCCGGGTGGGTGCCCTCCAACGCCGGTTGAATGGTTGCAGGGGCTTGAAGGCAACCACTATACAGTAATCCCTCCCGTCTCTCCAGGCTGTTCCGATGGCCTCAATGGAGGTCAGGTCGGTCTGGTCCTTGGCCATTCTGCACGTTGCCTCAGTGCGTACCAAGCAAACCTGACCCGAACACATCTTCAAGGGAACGGGCATCCAGCACCAAATCGCCCCATGTTTCCAGGGTGTCCGAGTCGGCTGTGGCAATTTTTTCATGGACTGTAGCAGGCAACACCCCAAAACGCCGCGTCAACAGACGCACGAGAAGTTTCGCCTCGCCTTCATGGCGACCGGCCTGCTGAATATCCACCGCCCCTCGAAATTTTAACAGTTCCTCCTTAGACGAGGAACTCAAGAACGATTCGATCAGCCCCCTTCCCAAACCCATGACGTAGTCAGGCGTCAACCCGACAAGATCCACATCCTCTACCGATTGTTTCATTCGAATTCCCCGTAGTCCTATTGTTATCAGCCTAAATTCTGGCGATGCTTGAGATAATCCATGATGCTCTATACATTCAAACGCCTTTTGCCACTCTTGTTTCCGGCTGGCAAAATATTTCAAGGCAGCATTATGTGGTTCCCTGCCTTCCCGCCGTTACCACGTGCTCGGCACGAAGGTCTTATCATTGGCCAGCTTGACGGTCTCACCGGACTGCTCAATGACGAACAGCCCTTTGTTCATGGCAAACTGATCGGCATCGGAGTCGACAACAATACCGGCCACGGCACCGTACACCTGGCAGGCGGCATAACGCGGGAAGAAAGATTTAAACTTTCCAAGTCGATTCAGGTGGCTGCGCACATCTTCCACCTGTAGCTGACTTTTCACCTCGACCAGTACGGCAGCAACGGTATTGGCTACCAGGATGTCAATCTCCATCCGCTCACCGTCTATGGTTTTTTTGACCCTGAGATAGACTTCATCCACCTGAATGCCTCGTTCTGTGAACAGGGCAATGCAGGATGGAGCGATCAACCCCTCCACAAACTCGCCCCAGCGGCCACCCAGGTTGCCAACCAGCGTGGAAACCTCCTTCACCTTGATGTCAGTCGCTTTCATCTGAAGGTTAGTCTCCCGCATTTGCGCGGAAACCTCCTTGATCTGGAGGTCGGTTTCCTGAAATTTGCGGTCAGTCTCCGCGCTCATTTCCCGGAACTTGCGGTCGGTTTCCTGCATTTGCGCAGCCGTTTCCCGCATTTGCGTGGCAGTCTCCCGGAACATTTTCCAAACATCATCATAGGTTGCAGTCTGCGTCATGGCAATTCCTCCTGGTTGCGACACTATCGACCACAGCATACCCCCTTTCGGCGGCATTTGGAATCTGATTTTCCCTGCGGCCAGGAAACTCTTTCCCACCGGCCACGTTCAGGCCATGGCTGCATGGCCTCCCACCGTCAATCCCCATTCATTCAATAATCGGATGGTGGCCAGGATGGAGAGTCGGTCGGGTTGCAACCGGGGTGACCGGGACCGCCGATGGTCAAAGAAAAATTGACCTGGGGCAAGATTCTCTCTTGACGGATCATTAGCATTTGCTTACAAAGTCACACAGGGTATGTTGCAAAATGAAAGTGCAGTGTTGCAAAAAAGAGACAGCCCCACGCATGAACGCCGCCAGGGGGTGCCGTCGGCGGTGGCCCGGTTGGCCTGGGCGATGGATTTGCAATAGGAATGGATAGGGTTGTGTGGCCGGTGATTGGAGCCGTTTTTGCAATAACTCCCTTTGAACACGGATTCCCCGCTTTCTTATGGCTTTCTTTAATTGAACCGGAGAATAGTCGATTGGGGTGGTACGTGCGAGGGTGTCTATCGAATAACACGTAAAACAATTGTAGAATAAGGCCAAATGGCCATTTTTTTTCACATTTTTTTTAGTCATAATGAAACAGAAACACAGCAAGAAAAAACTTGACCTTCTGTTCGTGTGGGCTTAATATCGCCCAGTCGCTTGATGTAGGTTAACCGGAAGTCGCTCCTGTTCTATCACGGATGGGGAGTGGTTTCGGTAAAGATTCAATAAAAAGGTTAATGTCAATCAGAATAGAGAATGGTTTGCTTTTTGTGTGGATTTGAAAAGCAGCCGGTGTCGTGGTGTTGGTCTTCGGGTCTGTTTGGTTGGGGTCTCTAGGATATGGAAAGCCTGCCGCACCCATCTTGTTGCACCGTTGTCTCTCTTCGCCTTCGTCGATCGCGGATCGCCTTTTGGGTTGCCCCCTGGCGTTTCCTCCTCTCCAGCTCATCAGGGCCTCGTGCCTCGGATTTTCGCTGTCGGACTGCTTTTGGATCCATTTTTTGTCGGAATACTCGGGAGAAATACATGAAATACACGGTACCTGTCACCCTGGTCGCGGGTATGGCCGCGACGATTGCCCTCTTTTCCCTGGCGGGCACGGCCCAGGCGGCGGACGAAGCGGCCGCCAAGGCCACGGCACGGCAAAGCGACTGCTTCCGCTGCCACACAGTCGATCCGGGCAAGAAGGAAAAGGATGGCCCGACGTGGCGTTCGGTGGGCATTAAGTACAAGGACAAGGATCCAGCCGAATCCGTAAACAGGCTGACGACCCACATTACCTCCGGTGAAAAGGCCAAATTCCCCGACGGGCATGAGGAAGAGCACAAGATCATCAAAACCGATGACAAGGCGGAGATCAAAAACCTAGTCGATTGGATCCTCTCGTTGCGGTAGTGACGATGGGATGAACTGGCAGTCAAGAACGAATGACACCTTATCAAAGCTACTTTCAGTTACCAAGGGGAACAAGCATGAGATTTTTATGGCGAATCGCGATGTTGTGCGTGTTGAGCGCCGGTCTGGCCTGGACGATTCCAGCCTGGGCGGCGGATCAGGCACCCAAGGGTGCGGCCACGGCCGTCAAGCCTCCGGCGGACCTGAAACCGGGTCAGTATTTTCTGGATGGCAAAGTGTTGGAGGGCGATGCGGTCTGTATGCATTGTCATGATGAACAGGAGCAAAAGCCCATATTGTCGATCGTGAAGTCGCGCCATTTTGTCAAGGCCGACAAGCGCACCGGCGGTTGTCAGGGTTGCCACGGCACCAGCGACAAGCATATGCACAATGCCGAAGCGGGCAAGGATCGCACCAAGCCGGATGTCGTCTACGGACCCAAGTCCGCCACGCCTGCCGCGGTTCAGACCGAAACCTGCTTGAATTGCCATCAGGGCGGCAAGCGGATGCATTGGGCGGGCAGCCAGCATGAGGGCCAGGATCTGACCTGCGTCTCCTGCCACTCCATGCACGCGGAAGACAAAGTGCTGGAAAAAACGACCCAGCGTGAAGTCTGCTTCAAGTGCCACAAGACCGAGCAGGCCCAGACCCATCGCATCTCCACTCATCCCCTGGATGCGGGCAAAATGTCCTGCTCCGATTGCCATAATCCCCACGGTTCGGTTGGTCCGAAGCTGTTGGTCAAGAATACTGTCACCGAGACCTGCTATACCTGCCATGCCGACAAGCGCGGTCCGTTCCTGTGGGAGCATCCGCCAGTCGCCGAGGATTGCACCAACTGCCATACCCCGCACGGCTCCAACATTACGCCGTTGCTTAAGAATCGTTCGCCGTTGTTGTGTGTTGAGTGTCATGGTGCCAATCATGGGGTGAGCAGTGGTGGTTTCACGGGGTCCAAGCTGGCTGCGGGTCTCGGTAACACAACGGGTACCAATGCCACACCGCCGCAGTTGTTCCTGCATGGATGTGCCAACTGCCACTCCCAGGTGCATGGTTCCAACCATCCCTCGGGTCAGTTCTACCAGCGCTAGTCGACACTGTTAATCGGATATGGAGACGTTCATGAATACAACTCAAAATCGTTGCGTTAAACGCAAGAACACCATCCTGGCTCTATCCGCCCTCTTTGTCGGCCTCTCTCTGGTGCCGGTGATTGCCCAGGCTGAACAGCGCCTGGAGGGGGATGAAGCCTTCGATAAATTGACCAAGCCCGTCAGCAAGATGGAGATGGGTGTGGGTTATGTCAATAAAAGCTCCGTGGCTGGCGATTATACCGGCCTCGACAAGGAGGGGGCCTATGCCATTGCC
>CAIWLA010000707.1 GCA_903913345.1 uncultured Magnetococcales bacterium
CCCCCTGATAAATAAAAAAATTATTAAAAAAAAAGGGGGGAGGGGGTCTGGGGGAGGCGGTTCTCCGCCTCCCCCAGAAAAGATTTCGGCAGCCCGTCAAATCAGCTCGGTTGAGCCACTATGACAAAATGATGACGGGGCTTGTCAATGGGGCGAGGGCCATCGGATGGTTTCAAACAGGGATGTTGAGGGAGGATCGGGTGCCAGGACGGCGGTCCATCTCATGGAGAGGGACGAAGAAGAGGGGAGGGGGTTGATCAAAACGGCAACCGGAACACAAGGGGAAGAGAATCCCCCCCCCAAGTGTTCCGGTTTTTTTGCCGGGTTTAAACCTCTGTACTACTTGTTGAGACCCTGGCGGAAACCCTTCTTCGCACGGGCGGCTTCTTCCTTGAGGCGAGCCACTTCCTGACGCAGGGCATCGGCTTCGGCCTTCGCCTTGTCGGCGGCGGTTACGGCCGCTTTGCGATCGGCTTCGGCCTTGGCCAACTGTGCCTGCTGGCTGTCTTCGGCTTTGACGGGCGAGTCGGTTGCACAACCACTCAACACACCCAACAACCCAGAGAGGAGGATAACGGGGACAATTTTAGACATTGATTGAGTCTCCTGAAGATGGAAAAGTTCTTTATTTAGCTCCTAGCTTCCGCTTAAGCCTTCAAACCCGGAATTATAGCAAACAGACCGGGTTTACTTCTAATAAAAAAGCTACGCTTCGGCTGAATTATATAAAAAAGATTTAAGCAATTTGTGTGCCGACCTTTTCAGGGTCGGCGATTTTGTTTTTTAACGGCTTGATTTATCGATGAAAAATCCCCAACAGGTTGCGGCGGCTGACGGAGAGGTTGAGTTGGTCGGTGACGGATCGTTTAAGGGGATAGGTGGGTTTTCGTCCCAAGGCGATGGCGATGGCCTCGTCCACCGAGCCAAAACCCTCCACGGACGGCAAGAGGGTCTCCACAAAATGGTGTCCAACCTCTGGTTCCCAGGCGGTCAACACGGGGATGAGTTCTTCCAGATATTCCAGCAACACCCCCAGACCGGCGGCAACGCGTCCCTCTGCATCACGGGTGAGGGGGGTCGCGTGGCGCAGGGGTGGGTTTGGTTGGGCCGGATTGTGCCAGTAGACCCGTTCCACGGCCCATGGGGTGACCAGCAGGGCACGCATGGGTGCGGTGGGATGGTTGGGGGGATCCATCTGCACGCGAATGCTTAACCGGCGGTTAAGATTGGGATCTTCCGGGGGACGACCCTGGAGAATCCGCTCGGAGGCCACGGTGAGTGCGATGGGATCGGGCCAGCGGCATTCCCATCGGGGGGGAGGTGCCGTCATCCGAAAAACAGTCCATCCAGGGGGCTGGAGGCGGAGGCATACAGTTTTCTGGGGATGCGTCCGGCCAGAAAGGCATCCCGGCCACTTTCCACGGCCTTTTTCATGGCGCGAGCCATACGGATCGGATCTTTCGCGCCAGCGATGGCGGTGTTCATGAGGACGCCATCACATCCCAATTCCATGGCGATGGCGGCATCGGATGCGGTTCCCACGCCAGCATCCACGAGCACGGGAATGGTGGCCTGCTCAATGATGATGCGCAGGGTGTAGGGGTTGCGAATCCCCAAACCGGAGCCGATGGGGGCCGCCAAAGGCATCACGGCGACACAGCCCATCTCCTCGAACAGTTTGCATAAACAGGGATCGTCGGTGGTGTAGACCATGACTTTGAACCCTTCCTTGATCAACATTTCTGCGGCTTTGATGGTTTCCGGATTATTGGGCCACAGATATTTGGCGTCTGACAGAACCTCCAGTTTGACCATCTCCCAGCCGCCGGCCTCCCGGGCCAGGCGCAGGGTGCGGACCGCCTCTTCCGCCGTGTAGCAGCCAGCGGTGTTGGGCAGATAGGTATACTGTTTGGGATCCAGGTAGTCCGTCAATAGTGTGGCGCGGGGGTCGCTGATATTGACACGTCTGACGGCAACGGTGACGATTTCGGCCCCCGATGCGGCAACGGCCCGTGCGGTCTCTTCGAAATCCTTGTATTTGCCGGTTCCGACCAGCAGACGGCTGGAAAAACGTTGACCAGCGATCAGGAGCGGGTCGTCCTCGTTGTGGTCTGATCCGCCGCCGATAAAATGGACCACCTCGACCCGGTCCCCCTCGCCCAATGTCATCTCACCATATTGATGGCGTGGAGCAACCTGGAGGTTATGCTCAACGGCCACCCGGCCTGGATCACACTGGAGCCGTTCGAGCAATTGGCTGATGGTGGTTCCTTCTGGCACCGCCAGGGATTCGCCGTTGATCGTTATCTGCATGGTATTCATAGGTCACTCCCAGGATCACAGGATGGAAACGTCTCCCCCTATTTTATAGATCTATCGCCATTGAGCAATGAGAGAAAATGGCTTAAGCTGCGGAGGGTGTCAATGGGGGGGTGTCTGTCAGGGATCCAGGGGGATTATCCCCTGGCGGGGTCGGGGGCCAAGCCCCCGTCCATAATCCAGGGTCAATGAGGGGATGGTCGTGCGACAATTCAGCGAAAAGCGGGTATTGGTCACCGGTGGTGCCGGTTTTCTGGGATCCCATCTGTGCGAGCGGTTGCTGCGGGACGGTTGTGATGTCCTGTGTGTGGATAATTTTTTTTCCGGGGCCAAGGGCAACATAATCCATTTATTGAGCAACCCTCATTTTGAGTTGATGCGACATGATGTGACCTTTCCATTGTTTGTGGAGGTGGACGAAATTTTTAATCTGGCCTGTCCGGCCTCTCCCATCCACTATCAGGTGGATCCCGTTCAGACGACCAAGACCAGTGTCCATGGGGCCATCAACATGTTGGGGTTGGCCAAGCGGGTGAAGGCAAAAATTTTTCAGGCCTCCACCAGTGAGGTGTATGGGGATCCCCAGGAGCATCCGCAGCAGGAGGGGTATTGGGGGCATGTCAATCCCATCGGTCCCCGTTCCTGTTATGATGAGGGCAAACGGTGCGCGGAGACGCTGTTTTTTGATTATCGTCGCCAACATGCCTTGCGGATCAAGGTGGCGCGTATTTTCAACACCTATGGGCCGAACATGCACCCGAACGATGGACGGGTGGTCTCCAATTTTATTGTGCAGGCCCTGCATCACCAGCCGATCACGGTTTATGGCGATGGTACGCAGACGAGATCTTTTTGTTATGTAGATGATTTAATAGAAGGTTTTGTCCGTTTGATGAATTCACCCGATGAGGTGATCGGCCCTGTCAATCTGGGCAACACCGACGAGCATCCCGTGTTGCATCTGGCGGAAAAAATTGTTGAGATGACGGGATCGCGTTCATCGATTGTCTTGAAGCCCCTTCCGGTCGATGATCCCAGACAGCGTCAACCCGATATTTCGTTGGCCCGTACCCTGCTGGATTGGCAACCCCAGGTCTCCCTGGAGGAGGGGTTGCAAAAGACGATCGGTTATTTTGAGCGTGTGCTCAAGGGCTGATTTTTTAGCCGTTCCCCCTTGCGCATGATCCGTTGAGATCCCATATAAGGGTTGGGGGATATTCCGTTTTTATGTTTTTTTCGTGGAGGTTGGTGGGTGACATGAGTGATGCAGCGCAGAAGGAAACGCGGGCGTTCCAGACAGAAGTTCGGCAACTATTGGATCTGATGATCCATTCCTTGTACAGCAACAAGGAAATTTTTTTGCGGGAGTTGATTTCCAACGCCTCGGATGCGGCGGACAAGCTGCGTTTTGCCGCATTGGCCGATGATGCCCTGTATGAGGGCAACCCAAACCTGGCGATTCGAGTGGTGTTTGACCAGGAAGGGCAGACGGTGACGGTCTCCGACAACGGCGTTGGCATGAATCGGGAAGAGGTCATGGCCAATATCGGGACGATTGCCCAGTCTGGCACCAAGGAGTTTCTCCAATCGTTGTCCGGGGAGCAGGCCAAGGATGCCCACCTGATTGGCCAGTTTGGGGTGGGGTTTTATTCGGCCTTTGTGGTGGCGGACAAGGTGACATTGTTGACCCGACGGGCGGGGGATGCCGCCGACCAGGGGGTGCGGTGGGAGTCGTCCGGGGATGGGGAGTATACCCTGGAGACGGTGGAGAAGGCCGACCATGGCACGGAGGTGATTCTCCATTTGCGTGAGGATGAGAAGGAATTTTTGGACGATTGGCGGTTGCGTTCCGTCATTCGCAAATTTTCCGATCATGTCTCCTGGCCCATCATGATGCGGGTCAAGGAGAGTGCCGCACCGGATGCAGGGGAGGATGACGAGGACG
>CAIWLA010000708.1 GCA_903913345.1 uncultured Magnetococcales bacterium
CAATTTTTTGTGCCAACCCTTCCGACACACCGGTTACCGCCAGCAGCTCTTCCATGCGTGCCTTCCGCAGCACCGTGACCGAGCCAAAATGGCGCAACAAGAGGCGTTTTTTTTGTGGGCCGATGCCAGGGATCTGGTCGAGCGCAGAATGAACCTGCGCCCGACTGCGCTGTGCCTTGTGCAGACCGATGGCAAAGCGATGCGCCTCGTCGCGTATCCTTTGTAGCAAGAATAATACCGGAGAATGGTCTGGCAAGCAAATGGGTTCCGGCAGATGTGGCAAAAAGAGTCGCTCTTGACCGGCCCGGCGCGCCTCTCCTTTGGCGATGGCGCACAAGCGCAGACTTGGCAGCGACAATTCTTCGGTGACGGCCAGAACGGCATTGAGTTGGCCGCGTCCCCCATCCAGGAGGATCAGATCCGGCCACGGTGAGGGTTCCGGGGGAGTGGGGGATCCATCGGGAGGAGGGGTGGCGGGTTCGGCTGCCAGGCGGGTCAGACGCCGGGAGAGCATGTGGGCCATGCGGGCCGTATCGTCCAGCAACGCCGGGTCGGCCAGATTGAAGTGGCGATACCCCTTTTTCTGCCAGCCCTCCGGGCCAAACACAATCAGTGAGCCGACCGGGTGGGTCTCTTGCAGGTGGGAAACGTCATAGGCCTCAATCCGTTGCAGGGGAAGGGGCAGTGCCAGCAGGGTGGCGAGGGCCTCCAGCAACTGGCCAAAGGTGGCGCGGCTTTGCGCACGGCGTTGGAGGGCCTGTTCGGCATTGAGGGTGGCCATCTTGAGCAATCGCCATTTTTCGCCCTGCGTCGGTCTGTGGATCCGCACCGGACTGCCGCGCAAGCCGCTCAAGGCGGCGGCCAGCCAGTGCCGTTGCCCCAACACCCGATTGACGACAATTTCTGGGGGCGGCGGGGCACCGTTCTGTCCATCGCGAGGGGCATAATACTGGGCCAGAAAGGCCTCCAACACCTCTTCCGGGGTGCGTTCTGTGCTGTTTTCGGGGAAAAAGCAGTTGTTTCCCCAGTTGATGCCATGGCGCACACAAAAAATTTGCACCGCACAATGGCCCCCCTCCTGGGCAATACTGACCACATCCAGGTGACTGTTTTCCGACAGATTGACGCGGCGTTGATCCTGGATCAGGGTGATGGCTTTGATCCGGTCGCGCAGTCGGGCGGCCTCCTCGAAGAGATGATGATCGGCGGCCTGCCACATGGCCGCTTGCAACCGATCCAGGAGAATGGTCGATTTGCCCTCCAGAAACAGGCAGAGATCCCGCACCAGTACGGCATACTCTTCCACCGTTATGCGACCGCAACAGGGACCGCTGCATCGCTTGATCTGATGGTTCAGGCAGGGTCTTTGCCGCTGTTTGAATTGACTCTCTTCGCAGTGGCGAATGGGGAAGAGGCCTTGCAGCCACTTGACCGTCTCCCGGAGGGCACTGACCGAAGGAAAGGGGCCAAACCATCGCCCGGCCGTCTCCGTGGTCGCAGAGGGGGTTGGGTGGTCATCGGCGGCATCCCGTTTGGGGGGGGTGCGCAGCAGGGTGAGCCGGGGATAGGCCTGCTGGGTGGAGAGGTGGAGATAGGGATGGGATTTGTCATCCTTGAGCAGGACATTGTAGGGGGGTTGAAACCGCTTGATCAGGTTGGCTTCGAGGATCAGGGCCTCATTTTCGGTGGTGGTGACGGTCACTTCCAGGGTGCGGGCCAGGCCGAGCATGGC
>CAIWLA010000709.1 GCA_903913345.1 uncultured Magnetococcales bacterium
ACCCCGCCAGGGGGGATAATCCCCCCTGGACCCCCTGATCATAAAACAGAAACCTCAGGCAAACCACTCCTGCTGCAACCGCCCCAGATAACGCGGGGCCGTCTGGTGATCACCACGCAGCCAGCCATCCAAAGCGGAAGCAATACCCGGATAAAGCGGAGCCGCCACCACCGCCTCGATCGGCAACCACTCAATGCGCACCGCCCGCGTTTGCGCCGAATTGAGACAGGGCGTACCGGAATGGGCAACCGTATGGAAAACCAGATGCAAGACATGCCGCTCGACGGCCACCGTCTCGGCGCAAAAGAGCAACTCGCCCACCGTGATTTCGAGATCCAACTCCTCGGCAAACTCCCGCATCAGACAGGCCGTCAACTCCTCGCCCGGCTCCAGATTGCCACCCGGCAGGTTGAAACGATCCCTCGCACCATATTGATAACACATGACCAGTAGATGACGGTCTCGCACCACCACACCAGAGGGACGAATAATCATTAAAACGCCACCTCTATTCGGACATCCTGCTCCGACAACTCCACCCAACGCTGTTGCGTCTGAAAACCCGGCTTGGACAATTCCAACAAATATCGACCCGGTGCCAACGGAATCCCCGGACGATAGACCACATTGGCGTTCACAATGCGAATCTCCACCCCGGTCAACACCGGCAATACCGTCAAAGTGGGACGGCGATCCAACGGCAACTCCGTCAGATGAATGGCCACCTCCCGATCCTTGCTCCCCAACTCCACGAGCCGTTGTTCGGTCTTGTATCCCTTTTTTGACACCTCCACCCGATAGGAACCGGACTCCAGTCGCACACCCGGTCGATAGGGGGTCCGAATATGGAGCAGACGCACCTGGGCATCCGCCGGTTGGGGCCTGATCGTCAACGCATGGAGATCTCCCGGTGCCACCGGCTGCAAGGCCACCGCCAGATCCAGATCCTGATCCACCACATTGGCCCAACAGTGCCGGGTCTTGAAGGCCTCTTTGGCAATCGCCAGATGATAACGACCCGGTGCCAGAGAGATCCCCGGTTGATAGGGGATCTGGCTGTTTAAAATGTGGATGTGCGCATCCTCCGGGTCACTCTGCACGGTCAGGGCATACCGACTGGGTCTGGTCGAAGCGGGCTGTTTGGCGGTTGGACACAGATCCAGGGATGGCTCGGCACGATGGGCCAGCGCGGACGATGGTGTCGGCCTCTTCCCCTCCTTCTGGAGCGCGACGGCCACCGATGTCGCCTTTTTCCCCACCGTCACCGGCAGCCGTCGGGTCTGGAAACCCGGATGAGAGATTTCCAACCGATAGGTGCCCGGTGACAGCAACAAACCGGGTCGATACGGCGGAATGATGTCCAATATCTTAATCCGCGCCGCCTCTGGATCCACCTGTACCGTCAGGGCATACCCCTCGTGGGAGGCAGCCGTCGTCGGTTTGACAGCCCCTTTTTTGCGCACGACAACCGTTGGCATGGCCGGTTCCGTCTCCCGCGCAACGGCCTTGACCGGCTGATGCGGCACAACCGGCACCACCGCCGCACCGGCCGGGGAGGCCGTTGTCTGAGCGGCCGGGGAAGCCGTTGTCTGCGCAGAGGCAACCTGGGCGGCTCCCTCCCCCTTGGCCACCGGCGCGGGGACCACACCCACCACCTTGGCCGATGTCGTCACCGGTTTTGGTGGCCAACCCGCCGTTGTGGCCGGGAAGGTCTGGCCATCACGCGGCACCATCGCCGCCTGGCTGTTGGCGGCTGGCCCCTTTGGGGGCGAGGCCACCGTCTCGCCTGGTGTCGAAACCACCTCGGCAGGTGTCGGGGAGGCCGTTGGTCTCTTCTCCCTGGCGACCACAGCCGATCCTTCCGGCGTCAGGGTGACATCCACCTTGACCTCGCTCTCCTGCACCGTCACCCACAGCTTTTCTGGTCGATAACCCGGACGGGTGACCTCCACATGGTATTGACCGGGTGCCAGCCGCATCCCCGGCGTATAGGCCGGACGAATGTTCAGCAGGCGCACCTGGGCATCGGACGGATTCGGCACCACCGTCAAAGGCAACCCCTTCTGTCCACCCGCCCCCGTCACCTGGGTTGGCAAAGGAGTCGGCGGCTGCGCACCGGCATCGGTGAGTGGCTGGGGTTCCAGGGTACGCGCCTCGGTCTGTTGCGCGACCGTCAGCTTTTTGGACAATTCCTGCCCCTTTTTCTCGGCCGTCCGACTCCCCCGGTGCGCGGCCTGTTCATACCAGAAAAAGGCCCGTTTGTCGTCCCGGGGACCACCCAGCCCCTGTGCATACATCTGGCCCAACATCTCCTGGGCCATGATAATGCCCCGTTCAGCGGCCAACCGGAACCAGGTCAATGCCTCCCGATAATCCTGGGCAACCCCCCGCCCCTCATAATAAACAAACCCCAATTTTAATTGTGCCCACCCCTTGATGACCGGATTGAACTGATCGCCACGGGCCGACTGGGCAGCCACCCGACGAAACCAGTCCGCCGCCTTCTGGTCGTCATGCATCGTCCCCTGACCTTCCTGGCAGAGTACGCCCAGATTGAATTGGGCCAACCCCTCCTCCTGTTCGGCCGCCCGCTGAAACCAGTAATAGGCTTTGTTCAAATTACGGCGCACACCGACGCCGTGCAGATAGAGCG
>CAIWLA010000710.1 GCA_903913345.1 uncultured Magnetococcales bacterium
ACCGCCTTCATGGCCGCCTTGCCATGGATGGCTGGCCGCACGATATACGTATTGCCCAGCACCTTTCTCAGAATGGTAATGTTTTCGGGAGAGTCGTCCACAATCATAACAATGTTACGTTTATTTGTTTGTTCATCATTCATCGGCTTTCTCCAGGTTTATTCCGGCATCCGCAGCCCACTGACACAATACGCCCAGACAGGCCTCGTAGTCGTAGGCCTCCAGGAACTTTTTCAATGTGCCTAAACGCTCTCGATCTATACCACTTTTCACCAAAGTTTCCATTTCCTCAATGACGGTTTCCACGTCTGGATCAAAGGTGTGCAGAAATTCTGCGGCCCGTCTGAGTAGTGGAGCCAAGGCCGCCATGTCCGTGATACCGTCATCTTCGGGCATTGCGGGCCCCGTCTGCTTTGGCAGGGCTTTATCCAGAACCAGGAGTATGGCGTCCAATGCCCCGGATGCCTGCTCTATCAGAGTACGGATCCGCTCCCTGCCCATTCCCGATCCGGCCCCCTGCTCAATGGTGCGCGCAGCATCACTCAGATCCGTGGCACCGATGGTTGCCGCCACCCCCTTAAGAGTATGGGCCGTGCGTTCCAAGGTTGACCAATCTCCGACTTCCAGTTGATCGACCATCATGCGACAAGAATCTTTCTGGTTTTGGACAAATTTGGCCAGAACGCTCAAATACAATTTTGTGTCACCGCCCATGTTTCGCAAACCAGCCTGGGCATCCAAGCCTGGCAGGGATGGCAGAGTGTCCGATGTCTGGGACACGACCTTGCTGGCAACCGGTTTCGCGGTCGGCATGGCTGGACGAATCCATTGCACCAAAACGGCGTACAGGTTATGGGGGTTGATTGGCTTGGCGATATGGTCGTTCATGCCCGCTGCCAGACATTTTTCTCGGTCTCCCGCCATGGCGTTGGCTGTCATGGCGATGATCGGCAAATCCTGGGGCGATGGTCCTTTGCGAATTTCTCGTGCCGCCTCGCAGCCATCCATGACCGGCATCTGAAGATCCATCAGGACACCGTCAAATTTCCCTTCCCTGGCTGCATCGACGGCTTCCTTTCCGTGGTTGACGATGGTCAGGCGCACGCCAACCTGTTCCAGTAGCTCCTTGGCGATCTGCTGGTTGATCTCGTTGTCCTCAGCCAGCAACAAATGGGCACCAGACAGAATAGCCCGTATCTGTTCTGTATCACCCTTTTCCGCCTTATAGTGTTGTTTGTTTCTACCATGTCCCAGCACGCCCATTATGGTCTCAAACAGTCTGCTTTGACTGACCGGTTTGACCAGAAAATCGGACAGGAATCTATTGTCCCTGGCCCGCAACAATGTCTCGTCATATCCGTAGGATGTAACCATGACAATCTTTGGCCTCTTTTTTATGGACATTTCTTCGCCTATTCGCGTCACCGCTTCAAAACCATCCATACCCGGCATTTTCAAGTCCATAAAAACCAATTCAAAAGGATCTTCCTTGCGATCTTCAGTCAGGATCATCTCGATGGCATTTTCGCCATTTGCAGCCTCCGACACCTTAAACGTGAATGATTCTAGATAGCTGGTTATAATGGCGCGCGCGTCATCGTTGTCATCCACCAC
>CAIWLA010000711.1 GCA_903913345.1 uncultured Magnetococcales bacterium
CATGGCACGCATCGTGTTCTGGAAACTCTGCTCTTCCAGTGCCTGCTTGGCCTGCATCACCTCCCGAACCGACATGATCTCCATTTCCTGATTGAACCGCAGGATCTCCTGCTTTCCGGCGATTCGATTGTTCTCGATGGATTTTTCAAACTCTGCCTGGATGGTGCCAAACTCCTGCATCTTTTTGCGGTGGGCCTGTTCTTCGGCCTCGATGACACGGCGGGCCCGGACGAACTCTTTCGACTCATAGCCGTAGGTGCTGCCGATCTCGGTGGCGGCCTTTTTGGCAATGTCGATGCGCTGCTGGCTCCCCTCCAGCTCCTTGTCCATCTGCTCGCGCAATAATTCCAGCCGCTCGTTCAGGCTGTCATGGGCCTGTTGTTTGTGGATCTGGTAGATCTCATGGTCAATCTGCGCCAGATCCTTTTCGCTGAGGCCAGTGAGGGACCGTTTTGCCTGCCAGAAATGTTCCTCCATCTGGAGGGTTTCCCGGAAATAGTTGCCGGAGGCCTCCTTTTGGCGATCCAGTTCGGTTTTGAACTCGTGGAAGCGGTCCTCCGGCTCTGGCACATGGGGCTTTCCGGGCGGATTGGCCGGGCTTTGGAGAGCGGCCACCTCGGCATCGGCCTGTTTTTTTCGCTCGCTGGCCTTTTGTGCAGACTGTTCCTGCTCGCCAATGGCCCCGGCCAGTTCGGGAGATGCCGCCTTGAGTACGTCTTTTTGCCGCTCGAATTCGGATTTCCGTTTAGCTTCGTCCTGTTTTTTGACCGCATCGGTGAGATGGTCCATCTTTCCGGCGGTTTCGGCGGCTTCCTCTCCCCAGAGATGGATATATTTCCCGGCCTCGTAGAGGCCCCAAACAGCCAGCCCAATCATGCTGGTCTTGAAGGCCCGGTTCAACAGGACCATGGATGCGGTGGCCCCCTCGCCCGCCACGGCCAGTCCCCAGAGCGCGCTGGTCAGGGGGATCACCCCCAGCACCATGGCCGCGAAGGCCGCGATGAGCAGACCAGTGCCTTCGATGTTTTTTCGGGTGCCATCATCCAGTGAGAGGAAAGCCTGCACCAGACCATGAATGATATTGCTGGTCCGCTCGGCATTGGGGGCCAGATCCTCCCCCACCTTCTGACTGAGCACCCCCAGGATGGCGGAAACCCGCTCCATGGCACCCCCCAGACCGCCTTCGATATGCTCGGCGGCCTGTCGGGAGGAGTCTCCGGAGGCGAGCAACTCCTTTCTGAACGCCTGCAGGACGGGAACCCCCTTGTTCAGGACGACATTCATTGCGTCGCTGTGGTGCATGCCGAACAGAATCGACATGTCGGTGGCGTTCGCCCCGGCTTTTTCCAACTGCTTGAAGATGTCGATCAGGGGGATCAGCTTGCCCGGACTCGACTGGAACACCAACCCCAGCCGATCCATGGTCTCCCGCATCTGCCGGGAGGGGTTGAGCATCCTCTGGAAAGAAGCGGCCAACGCTGTCCCGGCCCGCTCGCCACGATAGCCGCCATCGGCCATCACCCCGATGACGGCGGCCAGATCCAGAAAATCGATACCGGCGGACTTGGCGGTGGCGGCGGACCGTTTCAACGACTCGCCAACCGCGTTGACGGTGGTCATGGAGGATTGGGCCGTGGTGACAATGACGTCACTGATGGCGGCCAGATTGCTGCTCTTGAAACCGGACGAATTCATGATGGTCAGCAGGGTGTCCGCCGACTGTTTGATGTCCGCGATTCCGCCCGCACTCTCACCCGCCGCCACTGTCGCCATGTGCATCACGGTGGGCAGGGCCTGCATGGCGTCATCGGCTTTCATGCCTGCGGTGGCCAGCACCAGCAGACCGTCCGCCGCGCTCTTGGCTGAGAAGGTGGTGGTCTTGCCCATCTCTTCGGCAAAAGCCGTCAGCTTCTTAGTCTGATCGCCGGAACTCTCCATGGCGACTTCCACCCGGCGCATCACCGTGTCAAATTCGGCAAAATTGGTCAGGGTGCTGGTCGATACCCGCTGCAACGAATACATCGCCGCCAGCAACGTACCAGCCGCAGTGGCCACGCTGTGCATGGAGGTGCTGGTACCTGCCATTTCCTTCTGCAACTCTGCTGTTTTTACCCGGAGTTGATCGTGGGCCCGCGTCAGATCCCGGCTGGAGGCTTGCCCGGATTGGGCCAGTTGCTGGTAGGCGGTCTTCAGCTTCTGGATCTCCTCCTGCACCTCCCGGATGGGGCGCACACCGAGTTGGGCGAACAGCCCCATGACGCGGGCATGCTCCTGCAACCGTTCGGTGGCCTGTTGCAGGTTGGTGCGCAGGCGTTCTTCCTCCGCGCTCAGGTTGCGCACGTTGACGCCAGCGGCAGACAACCCGGC
>CAIWLA010000712.1 GCA_903913345.1 uncultured Magnetococcales bacterium
ATGGTAGCGAAGGTTCCGATGTGGACACCGCAAACAATGGTGGCGTTGGCACCTATGGTTACCCCGTCATCCAGGTGGGTGGTGGTCAGTCGGGAGTCGTTCCAGTGACTGGCGCGGGCGTAGAGGTCATTGGTGAAGACCGATGATGGCCCCAGGAATACGCCGTTACCCACAGTCAATCCTCGGTACAAGGAGACGTTGTTTTGAACTTTACATTTTTCGCCGAGAATGACGCCGGGATCAACATAGACGTTTTTTCCCAGGCTCGTACCAGCCCCGATGTGGCAACCGGAGCGCAAATGGCAATGGTGCCAAATGGCAGCCCCAAAGCCGATGTGAACGTCCGGCTCGACAATGGCCGTGGGATGCACAAAAAATCCTAAGTCATTTTTTTCCTGATTGGCACCACGGACCCGCAGCTTGCGGGCGGGCACCCCGGCCCAGATTTCATAGGGTGGAATTTCTCGGGTAACGACACTGCCAGCCCCCACGACCGCCCCCATGCCCACCTTAACGCCTGGCAGCAAAATGGCACCCAGACCGATGTCGCATCCGGGTCCGATTTCCACTGGCGCAAAGGACAATGCCTCTTCGATGATGGGCCCGAGGGATGTATCGGCATCATGAATCGAGGTGAGAATTTTGACATCGGGTCCAATGCCCGCTTTCTCACCTATGTGGATGCCACCGGCCGCATGCATGTAAGATCGGGGACCGATCCACACACCGGATTCAATGTGGAGCAGACCCTTGTGATATCCGACGAGCATGGCACCATGGCCAATATAGACGGCATCTCCCAACTGGACATTTTCTGGATGAAAGATTCGTACACCGGCCTCAATCACCACATCCCGACCCACAGAACGCAGCAGATCGGGAATCACCATGCCATCGCCATGGGAACAAGGAATGAGCCGTTGGTGTTTAGCCTGACTCATGTAGTCCCCCTGACGGCCTCAGCCAAAGCAGCGACGATACGCGCCGCGTCGTGTTCGTCCAAACCAGGATAGATGGGCAAGGACAACCCCTGCCGCCCAGCCATGGCGGATACCGGGAGATCGGTCTCCTGGTATCCGTATCTGGCCTGCATATAACCCAGGCCATGCAGGGCATAGGTGCCGATGGTGGTTTCAATGTTGGCATGATTCATGGCAGAGATGACCTGATCGCGGGAGATGCCGGCATCCAGGATGACACAGTAGGTCTGAAAGGTGTGAAAGCCATGAGGGGTCACAACGGGCAACTGCACACCGGGTACGGCAGACAGCCCCTCAGACAAAGATCGGGCAAACCGGGTTCTGGCCTCCAGGATGGCATCCAAACGTTGCATTTGGGCAATGCCGATGGCGGCATGAATGTCGGAGAGGCGATAGTTGAAACCGGGTTCGACAAACTGGAATCGCCCGTCCACCCGGTCTCCACCATGTTGCCGCAACCGTTGGATCCGCTCAGCCAAGAGCGGATCGTTGGTGGTGATCATGCCACCCTCACCGGTGGTGATAATTTTTCTGGGATGAAAGCTGAAACATCCCAGCACACCGAGACTGCCACAGGGTACCCCCTGGTAATGGGCACCGAGGGCACAGGCCGCATCCTCCACCACGGGAATACCCCTGGGCCGGGTCAGGGCCAGAATCGGCTCCATATCGGCCGGGTTGCCAAACAGATGCACAGCAATGACTGCTCGGGTGCGTTGGGTGAACTTGCGAGCCAGATCCGCCGCATCCAGATTGAGGGTACAGGGATCGATATCGGCCAGCACAGGAACAGCTCCCTGCTGGATAACAACATGGCCCGTGGCCGGAAAGGTAAAACTGGGCAGAATGACCTCATCTCCCGGCCCGATATCGAGCGCAACCATCGCCAGGTGCAGGGCGGTCGTCGCCGAAGAGGTGGCAACGGCATACCGGGTTCCGACCCGTTGCGCGATCACGGCTTCAAATGCCGTCACCCTCGGTCCCATGGTGAGGTAGCCGCTGTCCAGGACGGTACGGACGGACTCCAACTCCTCCTCGCCCAGGAGTGATCGGGACAAACGGATACGGGTATTCATGACTGACCAAGATACCAGGCAACCGTTCTTTCCAAACCCTCCTGCAAACCCGTGGAGGGGGTAAAGCCGAACGCTTTGTGTGCCTTGTCCACACCCGCCAGATGGCGTCGCACATCCCCTGGACGGGGGGCTGCATGGATGACGCCCACCGCATCTTTACCCATGATACGCAAGAGGGTTTGGACCAGTTCCAGGATGGTGGTCTCTTGACCACGGGCAACGTTGAAAACCTCACCGATCAGTTCGGGCCTCTGTGCCAGAGCAACGGCGGCCCGAACGGTGTCCTCCACATAAATAAAATCCCGGGTCTGTAGCCCATCGCCATGAATCTCGATGGGAAGCCCCCCCCGCGCCCGTTCAATCACAATCGGAATGATGCCAGCATATGCCCTGGAATTTTGCCTGGGACCAAAATTATTGAAGGGCCGTTGCAACACGACATCCACTCCAAAGGTGCGATGATAGGCAACAACCAGACTGTCGGAAGCCACCTTGCTGGCCGCATAGGGGGTTTCCGCCTCCAAAGGGTGCTCCTCAGGCATGGGAACGCTGCGAGCCGTTCCGTATACCTCGGACGAAGAAAAAACCACCGTGCGCTGGATTCCTCCTTCACGGGCCAACTCCATGATCGTCGAGGTCATCATGACATTGCGGTCCATGACCCATTTGGGTTGGACCAGACTGGCTGGCAAAGGAATGACGGCCAGATGAAAGCAAAAATCAAATTTTCCCAGGCCTCGCAACCGGATCAGAGCGGTATCGTCGGCCAGATCCATGGGTATGAATTCCAGACCGGACATGGCGGCGCGCGCGGCAGACAGATTCTCCTCCCGTCCCAGTGAGAGATCATCCACCACCACGATGCGATGTGCCCCTTCGGCGACCAACCGATCCGTCAAATGACTGCCGATAAAACCAGCCCCCCCCGTCACCAGGATATTGCTGTTTTTAATGTTCATGAACACTTCCTCAAAAGGCACCAGCAACGCGCATCAATGGGAATGACGACAAGAGGAACACCCGGCAGACCACCTCCCCCCACGCGCCCTTATTAACCTTGCCCAGGGTCCATTGTCAATGGCTTTTGATAACAGGCACCCCAGCCACACCTCCGGGAGGGGAAAGCCGATGGCAGCCGTGCCCCCTTTTCCGGGATCAAAACGGGCTTTCCGGTCACGAATGGTCTCTTTTTCCCCACCTGTCCATCGCATACCAATAACTGGCCTCCAAAGATTCCACACATTTGGCGATGGTAAACCGCGCCTGAATCGTGGCGTGGCCTGCCTGGGAAATGGCCGCATAACGGGCGGGCTGGGCCACCAGATCCCCCATGGCGGTGGCCAACAGGTCGGCATCCGCATGATCGATCAACATGCCGTTTTGATCATGCTCCACCACCTCCGGGATGCCGCTGTGCCGCGTGGAGACCGTGGGCACCCCCCAGGCCATGGCCTCCAACAGGGCATTGGGAATCCCCTCCTGATCCCCGGTCGCCGTCACCCGACTGGGATGAACAAAGAGATCATACTGGGGCAGACGTTGCAGCAGGGTTGAATTGTCCAGAAAACCCAAAAAACGGACCTGGGATTCCAGGTTCAACGCACCCACCAGGAGACGCAAATCCGGCTCCTGCGGCCCGGAACCGGCCAGGTGCAGCTCCACCGCAACCCCCCGATCCCGCAACCGGGCCACCGCCTGCAGGGTGACATCCAACCCCTTCTTGTTGATAAAACGACAGGCCTGCAAAATTCTCAGGGGACGCGCCGGGCCAATGGCCTCCAGGGTGCGCGGAACAAAAACCGCCGGCACCGGCACCCCCGTCCGGTTCAAGCGAATCCGCTCCGGGGGACAGCCCCGGTCCAGCAGGGCCGCCCGCAGGGAGTCACTCCGCACCAGAAACAGATCGGTATGCACCAACAATTGCTGAAATTCCGCCGCCTCCAGACTGTGCGAAAGGTCCGCGCCATGAAAGGAGACAATTTTTGGCCGCCGCTCCTCCCGCAGATAAGGCAACACCCGCACCGCCTCGGTCCCCAGGTAGACATGGATCGCCGCCGCCCGTTCCCGCTCCACCAACTGGTGCATCTGCCGCACCTCGTAGCGACTCATGGGCACCCGCTGCCCCCGCCAGGTGTGAACCAGTCGGGAAAACAACCGCCACGGGCTTTTTTTCAACAGATGCAGACGTTCAAAAGGAAACAGCTCCGGGTGGCGTCGGGTGCGGGTGACCACCCACAGGGTAAAGGCCTGAATGCCGCACACCTGCCGATAGACATGCAGCATTTCGGGACTCAGGAAAGTGGCACAAAAGGCCACGACAACCGGTTTTTCTGGGTTTTGCATGGTCGATTTCAGTCCATGAATTCTTGAAACCAGAGTTCCAACAACATCAGCGACCACAATTTTCTGGCCCAGTTGCGCCGTCCGGTGGTCTGTTCCTCGACCATCCGGGCCAGAAAGGCGGGCTGAAACAGTCCACGACGCTGGGCCTGTTCGCTCAACAGGGTGCCCCGCAACCACTCGGCCCCCTGCTGGCGAAACCAGGTCGTCAGGGGCAGCCCAAAGCCGGTCTTGGGCTTGGTCAGAATCTCCGGGGGCAGGAGAGAACCCATCGCATCCCGAAAGATTTTTTTCCCCAGGGTGCCATCATGCTTCCATTCACTGGGAATGGTGGCGGCAAACTCCACCAGGGTGTGATCCAGCATGGGTGCCCGGAGTTCCAACCCATGGGCCATGGAGGCCACATCGGTCTTGACCATCAGACAGTCGGGCAGATAGTGGCTCTGGTCATGCCGCATCATCCACTCCCAACCGTCCATCCCCTCCTCCCAGGGGATGACCAACCCAGGGGATCCCCCCCCGGACTCTTGAATCAGGGCCTGAAAGCGGGCACTGTAACACGCCTGTTTCTCCCGGTCATTCAAAATGGCCATTTTGGCCAAAAACCGCTCTGGCGTCTGCCCGCCCAGCCAATCGAGACCCTTGCCCAGACGATCCCCCAACCGGGAATAGGGCAGGCCCTGGCGCATCTGCCGACCCATCCAGGCCAGGGCGTGCCGCATCCCCCGTGGCAGAAGATCCACCCGCCCCCCCTGCATGACCTTGGCATAGTTGGCATATCCGGCCAGACTCTCGTCCGCGCCGTCCCCGGTCAGGGCCACCGTGACCTGCCCCCTGGCCAGACGGGCCACATGATAGGTGGCCACCGCCGACGGGTCGGCAAAGGGTTCGTTGTAATGACGCACCAGTTCCGGCAGCACATCCAGGCTGTGGGCATCCAGGATCACTTCATGGTGATCCGTCGCATAGCGATGGGCCACCAGACGGGCAAAGGGCAGTTCATTGGACCCCTGTTCCGCAAAACCCAGCGAAAAGGTTTTCACGGGCTGGGCACTGGCGGCGGCCATCATGGCCACCACGGTACCGGAGTCCATGCCGCCACTCAACAAAACCCCCAGAGGCACATCAGCGACCATCCGCAGCCGTACCGATGCCCGGATGCGCGCCACCAGCTCCTCCCGGAGGGATTCTGCCGAGGCCAGGCTCCTGGGTTGGGGGGTGGGCCGCCAGTAACCCTGAACGGTCAGCTCTCCCGTGGCCGAACAGAGCAAAAAATGGCCCGCAGGCAGCTTGGCCAGACCGGCAAAGGCGGAGAGGGGACTGGGCACATATTGACAACCGAGATAGCTGTCCAGGGCGGCAAAATCGGGCGCGCAGGGAATCTCCGGGTCAGCCAGAATGGCACGGGGGGCGGAACCAAATACCAGGGCAGACCCGGTACGCACATAAAAAAAAGGCTTTTCCCCAAAACGGTCACGGGCGGCAAACAATCGCTTCTTGTTCGCATCCCAAATGACAAACGCAAACATTCCCTCCATATGGTGTACACACTCGACGCCATATTC
>CAIWLA010000713.1 GCA_903913345.1 uncultured Magnetococcales bacterium
AAAAATTGCATGATTGACATAAAAACAGAATTAATGGGCGATTTCTGTCACCCGCATCTCGCGAATCACCGTGACCCGGATCTGCCCAGGGTAGGTGAGTTCATTTTCCACCCGTTGGGCAATCTCCCGGGCCAGCATCATGGCCCCCTCGTCGTGGACCCGGTCATAGCTCACAATGACGCGCAATTCCCGACCGGCCTGGATGGCAAAACATTTTTCCACGCCATCAAACTGGGTGGCAATCTGTTCCAGACTCTCCAACCGTTTGATATAAGTCTCCACATTTTCCCGGCGGGCACCGGGACGGGCGGCGGACAGGGCGTCGGCGGCATTGGTCAGCGGACCATAGACGGAGGTGGACTCAATCTCAAAATGGTGCGACCAGATGGCATTGACTACCGTGGGATTTTCTTTGTATTTCTTGGCAAATTGGCCACCGATGACCGCATGGGATCCCTGTATTTCATGGTCCACCGCCTTGCCAATATCGTGCAACAGCCCACACCGCCGGGCCAGATTGCCATCCAGCCCCAACTCCTCGGCCATGATGCCGGCAAAAAAGGCGACATCCACCGAATGGGCCAGCACATTCTGGGTATAGGAGGTGCGAAATTTCAAGGTGCCCAGCAGACGGACTATCTCCGGGTTGACCTCATTCAGGCCGACATCAAAAATGGCCCGCTTGCCCGCTTCCCGGATCTCCTGTTCGATGGTCTTGGTGGCCTTGCGCACCACGGCTTCGATACGGGCGGGATGGATGCGGCCATCGGCAATCAACTCCTCCAACGCCAGACGGGCCACCTGACGACGCACGGGATTGAATCCAGAGATGACCACGGCCTCCGGCGTATCGTCAATAATCAGGTCACAACCGGTGGCGGCTTCGAGGGCACGAATGTTGCGGCCTTCACGACCAATGATCCGTCCTTTCATCTCCTCGGACGGCAGGGGAACCACCGAGACCGTCTTTTCCGCCACAAATTCACCCGCATGGCGTTGAATGGCTGTGGCAATGACCTCCTGGGCGATTTGTGCGGCCCGATCCTTGGCCTCCTCTTCCAACTGTTTGAAGAGACGTCCCGATTCTCGCCGGGCACTCTCCTCGAAGGAGGACAACAATTGCCGTCTGGCCTCCTCTTCCGAGAGTCGGGCGATGGTCTCCAGCCGTTTTTGCGCCTCCTGGACCGCCTCCTGAACCTTGAGAGAGGCCAGTTCCATCTGCCTTTTTTCCTCTTCCAACTGGGTGCGGCGACGCTCCTGCTCGCTCTCCCGCTGGTCCAGATGGTCAAATTTGCGATCCAGTTGCTCTTCGCGCTTGTCCATGCGCCGTTTCTGGCGATCCAGTTCCCGCTCCTGCTCCCGGAATTTGTTCTCAACCTCTTCCTGAACCCGCAACCGTTCCGCCTGAACCGTCAGTTCCAGCTCGCGCGCGGCCACCGCCGCCTTCTCTTCGGTGGCCCGCAGCAAATGTTGAAGTTGTTCTTCTTTTTGGACAAACAGATTTTCACGAACCTTGCGCTGTTGAAAGTTGAACGCCAGAACGGCACCAGTCCCGACCAGAATGCCAAAAAACAATACCAGAATATCCATGCAAAAACAGGCTCCCTATCACCGAACAACGCCAGTGTGCCGTTGTCGGTGGAATCTTGAATGATGAGTATGGTCTCCGGCTTCACGTACCAGAGCAGGCCAGACAACCCCGATCCGTGATTACCCAGTCCATGGGTATGTCGTGGGCGGCATGGGGGAGTGCGGGCACTGCCTGAAAAGGGTAAGCCAGGCCAATCAGTAACGGTTTTTGACCAGTCGCCCTTTTGTCGCGGGCCAGGAGACGATCATAATACCCTCCCCCATAACCCAGACGCCAACCGCCGGGATCAAAGGCCACAAGGGGCAAAAACAACAGATCGAGATCCGTGATGCAGGGCAGAACCGGTGACCGTTGCAACGGTTCACGAATGCCAAAGGCACCCACAACCAACGGATCCCCTTCCCGATAGGGAACAAAATGGACCGAGTGCCGTTCCCGATCAACGACTGGAAGAAAAACGGCTTTGTCTGACTGGAGCGCGGCGAGGAGGAGAGGGGAGGGATCAACTTCGTTATCGGTAGACAGATACAGCCCAATGGATGAGGCGTTCTGAAAATGCGGAAGCCTCTGCGCTTGTTGGCAAACGGCGGCACTCAGGCCCTGTACCTCGTCCTGAGTCAACCGCTGCCTTGACCTTCGCAGGTGGTCACGAATCTTTTTTTTTTCGGCTTCCACTAATAAAATCCCCCGCCTGTGCCGTGGAGTCAGCTTCCCCTGAACCCTTTAATAAAGTGGACTCCTGAATAATCGCTTCTGGCAATCCCGGAACGGCTTGGGTTTGCACTTCACGATCAGGGCAGGTTTCCTGGGTTCAAGAAGTATCGGCTCAGGAGGAATGCATTTCTCACGAACACCGCAGGGGATTGTGACGAAATCAACCTTCCAGCAGACGATCACTCAAGGTGACCAGTCTGGTTATTCTCTCATCGGTGCTTTTGGCATCCAGACTGGCACGCCGCTTTTGTTGGAACAGGGTATCGGTGACATTGAGGGCGGCCATAATGGCAATCCTCTCCGTGGAGACGGTTTTGGACTGTTTGGCTATCGTCTGCATGGCCTCATCGACATGGGCGGCCAACGACCGCACATACGCCTCATCCTCTCCTGCCCGCAACTTGAACAGTTGGCCATGAATGCGCACTTCAATAAATTCAGACATGGCCTCAAGCCTGCGTTAAGTCCGCGTTGTGGATTTTGGCAGAGAGCAGCAGCGTCCCATCATTGCCCGATTTCATCAAAACGGGCCAGCAACCCACCAATCCGCCCCTCTGTACGTCTTTTCTCTTCGTGCATGGCGGCTATTTCTGCCGCCTTGGCAGCCAACTCCTGCTCCATGCGGCTGACATGATCTTCACGTCCCTGCAACTGTTCCCACAAAGCCGCATTTTCGCTGCGCAGATCCCGAACACTCTTGGCCAGACTGTCCCACCGCTGCTCCAATTCAGCCAGCGGATCCAACCGTTCTGCCACGCCACTTTCAGAATGGGTTCCCGTAAACGCCGGGTTGCCCGCAGGAGAATATTCGTTCATCCGTTTTTTACCCCGATATATACCAAGTGACATCTACGGGCGACTCGACAACCCCCGATCGACTCCCTGCCTGAGAGTGTAGTGCGCCGAAGCGCGTATTGTCAAGGAGAGACGAATGCCCAAGCAGGGTGAATTTGTTCCAGGCAGGAAACGATGCAGAATCATGGAGGTACTGTTTTCGTCTGGACATCGCCGACCGACTCTGGTACAAACGTCTGACGTAAACATCTTTCGGGTGGATCGTTGG
>CAIWLA010000714.1 GCA_903913345.1 uncultured Magnetococcales bacterium
CCCCCGGTCGGCCTGTCGATCTCACCACGCCAGTCAGTGACGGTGATGCCCACCGGGAGGAATCAACTTGGTCCTCGTGGCCGCCGCCTGTCCCAGTCGTCTATATCCTGGATGGTCCTGGCCTGCTCCAGGGTTGGTGCCGGTGGAGTTCTCCCCCTCTTCCATGCCCGGCGGTCTGGTGGTCGTGGTGTGCAGGCCCTGGTGGTGCGGATAGGGTGCCGGGCTGTTTGGGTTGGGTAAAGGGTACGGCCTCCTTCCCCGGTGCCGGTGGACTCCTCCACCCTGGTGGCGGCCTCTCGGTCTGGTGGGCCATGGGGTGGAGGGATGGGTCGTGGGGTGGATGCGGACAGTCATGGGTAGGCATGGGGGTGGCAGGGGGTGGCAGGGGGGGTGCCAACCGCCGAACGATCTGACGGGATGTTGTTATCCCCTCTCGCGCAAAATTTTTCAGTTTCCCCTTATGGCCGTCGTGGACATGCCGGGGAAGGCCGGGCCGTCGTGGTGGACCGGATAAGGGCGGTGCCGTCCAGGTGGATACTGTGTGGCGGGTTGCGAATCTGGTCCGTCCCATTGGCGGTGGGGCAGGTTGACCCTCAGTCAGATTGAGGGTGATCGGTCGGCGTGGCCTTGGGCAAGATCGGCGAGGGTGTAGATCTGGCCGCCCCCCCTGGGGGATCGGTCGGCTTGCCCTGGGGTGGGTACTGGACACCCAACCCTTTGCCGGGAAGACAGGGTTTGTGTTTTTTCCAAACCCTCTGCCCTATCGTCGGTGGTGCCGTCGTCCAGGGTGGTGCCGTCGATCCGTCGCATGGTCGGCGTTGGGTGGTCGGGGCTGTAGACTGTCCGTCGCTGGGGCAGGGTGCCGTCAATGATCCGGCCAGGGAGACAAGCAACTTGGTCCCGGCCTCGTCGGTCTCATGTGCTCACCATGATTGGGCTGTCCCGGTGGGGGTGCATGACCTCCTGGTAGGCGAGATTCCCCGCATCCTACCAAAAAGATCCACCCGGCCACTGCGCGCCACCAGGACAGCGATTTGCCGGGTAGAGAATGCCGGAGCACCACCCTGGGGAAAAAGCCTCTACGCGCTTCCTGTTATGTGTGAACCATTTCGGACAACGCAACCGGAACCTGTGCCAAGGAGAGTCCCCCGGTGAATTTTTGCTGTCCTGTTGCCCTGCCTCTTGGCTATCATGGTGGGCCTGTTCGCCAGCCATGGAGAAAAAGGTTATGCGGGTAATCCAGTCAGAGGGGTTTGGCCTCGTCAACGCGATACCGCCAGAGATGCGGGTGTGGGCGGCGGTCTTGCGCCAAGCCGTCATTGACCTGGGTGTCCCAGGGAAAAAGCGGGGGGCGTTGGCGTGGCTCCAGTCGCACATGGATGGGCCAGGGTCGCTCTTGTTCGTTTGCAGTGTGCTGAACGTCGCGCCTGGGTACGTGCGCCGATTGGCCCTGCAGGGGATGGAGAGGGGCGAGACGATCAGGGATGCCGCTTGATCCCCTCCAGGGGGTGGATGACCATCTGGGTGGCGTCAACAAAAAGGTCTGACCCTGCGTGGTGGAAGGTGCCGCCGTCCATCTTGGCGAAAAG
>CAIWLA010000715.1 GCA_903913345.1 uncultured Magnetococcales bacterium
AAAATACCAGCCGTTGGAGAAAAAACGGGGATCCACTATTACCGGACACCCGACGTTTCGGCAGAAAGAGAGGCAATTTTGCACGTATTGCAGGCCACTGCGGGTAACAAGGTGGCGGCCGCCAGACAGTTGGGCATGTCACGCACCACCTTGTGGAAACGGTTGAAACACTATGGTCTTTCTTGATAAAAGAGGAACCGTGTCCTGCGGAGACTCATGCCCGGAACGGTTTTCTGGTGTTTCCGCGTTTTGAAAGAAACCATATTAATCAAAACATTATATCGCTTTACGTTTCCGGATGTTTCGGCTATTTTTATCCCTGTTGGGTGCCATGCGGGTACTGGAAAACGTTTTCAGTACCCAGAATCGTCAGGGGAGGAGCGTATGGCCATCAAGATTGACCAAGAACCAGAAAGCACAAGCCAAGGCCGCACCCACCATATCCGGGAATATTGCATTGCCGCGTCGCTGAACGGCACTCCCAAGGCCAAGATAATCCCATTGCACGACACCAAAATTTACGCCAACCAGGGAGGATGAATCATGCTTTCCGTCACCATGGATGCAGAGATTGAAGAACGATTGAAGGTGATCGCGGGAGAGTTGAGCAAACCCATCACCGAATGCCTACGCGATGCCGTGTTGCAGTACATCGAGGACAGGCAGGATTATTTGACGGCGGCACGGGCACTCTCCCGCAGCGAGACAACCATCACCCTGGACGAAATGGAAAGACGCCTTGGCATAGACAATTGAAATCCGGGAGACGGCGGAAAACCAGATTGCCCGACTGGACCAACAGAACAGGACGCGCATTATCCGTTTCTTAAGGGAACGCATTCACGGAAGTCAGGATCCCCGATATATCGGGCAACCTCTCAAGGGTGAACTGGCCGGACTCTGGCGGTACAGAGTGGGTGATTTTCGTCTCGTGTGCCATCTGCATGATGCGGTTGTCACCGTTGTCGTTTTAGAGATTGGTCACCGGCGCGAAGTCTACCGCTGACCACCGAATGCCCGGCCTACGTTGGCCAATGGAAAAGGGTATATCCTCACCCCCTGGCCGGGCACTTCAATTGAGGAATTGCAAGAGGATAGCGAATGATGAGGGTGGTGGCGATTCACAACACGCTGCCAGGGGATCATCCGCACTGGTCGATGGATGACTGCCACCATCAATGCAAGCCATATCATGGCCGCGTTTGAGTTGGCCGATAGCTGACCAGCTAATGGCCTGGGGCGGTTGGCGAAGGCTGGATGACGACTGCCAGACCGATCCACGCGGCACCGCTGGCATGATTGACGCAGAAAGTTATACTGTGTTGATTAAAGAAATTTTGCATGTCTCAACGTTTCACAATGTGCATCACTTGGCATTCCGTCTTTTTTTCCAAAATTTTCTTAAACTCGGCCAACGGCTTGCGGTCACTAATAAACTGGCGGATGGCACGCTGTGTCACATCCCGGAATTGGGTCATGACCTTTTCTGTAAGCCTGCCACTATAAACCTGCGCAGCGAAAAACCGCACAAAATCCTCGGTGGGCGACTTGATCTGCTCGGCCATAATCAGTTTGATCTCTCTGGTATATTTAAACTCTGCTGCGGCTGGAACGATCTCATTAATGTCGAACTGGTCCTTGCAAAATCGCCCCAACTCGGTAATCAAATCATCCTGAATGTCCAATAGGCTGAAGGCAAGAAATGGTTTTTGGTCCATCCGATTCGGAGACTCCAGGTCGGTGAAGAAGCGATAGAGGATCCCATTTGTCAGGATGGCAACCCTGGCATTTCTGGTGCCGAAATACCGTATCAACTGGTCCAGGTGCGCTTTGTCGTCAAGGTTGATTCCTGGCGTTTTGCATTCAATGAGAATGATAGGTTCTGCTGTTGTGCATGCCTGGTCTTTCCATCCTACCTTTGCGACGGATCGACGGCGGCACCCATCCCCGCACTACACGACACAGAGATGCCGATTTTCCCCAGAGAGATGCAATGGCATGTCTGCATAGTGAATGCTGCCAGAGTGGGCAATGCTTGCAGATTGACCAGGACGACAACGACCACGCCGACCAGGGCAATATCTTCTGGCGGGATGCGGTGACGAATCGGCACCACTGGAGGAGATCATCGACGGCGACAACCCCAGGCGGATCGACAACCCCGACCAGAGACAGGATGACCAGCATGACGATGGGGGAGCAGGTTGGTTGTGCATCTATGCGGTGCCGATGTCTGACTGTCTGGCGGGGGATGGGCAGGGGCAATGAAAGGCCGCTTACTGGCCGATGGATTTTTTCCAACTGCTTACTGGGTGCTTACTGGCACAAAAAAATCCACCCGAAGAGTGGCCGTAACTGCTTGAAAAAATTGGTACGCGGTATTGGATTCGAACCAACGACCTTTGGCTTCGGAGGCCAACGCTCTATCCAGCAGAGCTAACCGCGCATGGGAGACAAGGGAGACTATAGAAACGCTGGGCACCGTTGTCAAAGGAATGAATGAGGCTTGACAAAAACCACTCCCTGCTTTTAGCCTGTACACCGTGTCTGGCCCCCATCGGCAGCAGGCCCACACGGTCGCCAATCCCCTTGACACGAAACAAGTGGATGCACCGTGCCATCAAACAAAACCCAAAGGAGTTGTTGTCATAATGAATGCTAATATCGTACAAACCTCAGATGACTCGTTCGATCAGGATGTGCTGCAGTCAGACATGCCGGTTTTGGTGGATTTCTGGGCAGAGTGGTGTGGCCCCTGCAAACAGATCGGACCGTTTCTGGACGAACTGGCGACGGATTTCAAAGGACGTGTCGTCGTCGCCAAACTCAATATTGACCAAAACCCCAATACGCCCGGTCGTTATGGTGTGCGGGGTATTCCCACCCTGATGATTTTCAAAAAAGGACAGATCGAGGCCACCAAAATCGGTGCCCTGCCCAAATCCAAATTGTACGAATGGGTGGAGGGATCCCTGGCCTGAACGCCGCAACCCCTGGAACGGATCGCGTGGCGGGGGACGGCCATCCTGACCCCGGTCACGGTGCCCCTTTTTGGCCAGGCTCAGGCAGTTGCCACCGCTGGCAAAAGTCGCGCACGGCCTCCACCTCCACCGCCTGGATGCGGACCCGTTTGTCCCGCGCATGGGCACCGGAGACAATGGTGATCCGGCCCTTGGCAATACGCAACTCCCTCGCCAGCCACTGACAGAGTGCCTGATTGGCCGCTCCCTCTACCGGGGGAGCGGTCAGGGCAATCTGGATGGCAGAACCCCGCACCCCCAGAACCCGCACCTGGGAGGCCCGTGGTTGAACCCGTATCAGCAGAAAAAGATCGGAACCTTCCCAGTGACCGGAAGTCGCCATCCCAAGGTTCATCCCCCCAGCGCGAGTCGCACAACCATCTCTTGCAACAGGGAGAGGGCGATCAGCACCACCAAGGCCGCCACCAGCGGGGTGATATCCAAACCCGACACCGTGGGCACATAGGGACGCAACGCGCGGACCACCCGCTCCGTGGATTGAAAGACAAAGCGGATGAGTGGGTTGCTCAGATTGACGCGGAAGGGCTGTCTGCGGCGAAAAGAGAGCCAGGATTGCAGATGCAATCCCCCGCGCGCAAACAGCAACAGCAGATAAAAGGTGAGCAGCAGATGGATCAGACCCACCATCTCCACCAGCAGCATCGCGAAGGAGCCACCCCCCATCCCGCCTCGGGTCGATTCCACAACCAGTCGTTGCAACAGAGATAACCCCAACAGGGCCGCAATGGGCGACAAATCCATGCCGGCTATGGGAGGAATGGCGCGCCGCAACGGTTCCAGAACCGGATCGGTCGCCCGCACCAAAAATTGCACAATCGGATTGTAGGGATCCGGATTGACCCATGAAAGAAGGGTCCGAATCAGAATCATCCAGGTATAAATACCCAGGGCAAAATCCACTAAAGTACCCAGTGAACCCAGAATGCCCATCTATGCTCCAGTCTCCACAAAACCACAAGATTGCACTCTTTTCGGTGCTCTGCCCCGAACCCCACCGGGGGGGATGTTCCCCCCCCGACCCCCGCAATCG
>CAIWLA010000716.1 GCA_903913345.1 uncultured Magnetococcales bacterium
ATCTACAACAAAAAGACGGACCTGTTGTTGTTGTAGACGAAAGCTAATCAAAACACCATCCAAATATCTCTTTAGATCGTTCTTGGTGTTCAGCAAATCCTGCTCCGCTGCCTTGAGTCTGGCATGCGCTCCACCCATGCGGGCAAAATAGCCGAACCCAGCACCATCCAGGTTCCCCTCAAACTGCAGCATTACCCGGCTATCATCCACGGCATAACTATGTCGGTTCTTCTCAGCCCGCAGGGAAAGATTGGGCGCAATGCCAACCTCTTCACGATCCCGATCGGCCTGGGCAAGTGCCAGTCGTTGCCGCTTCTGTTGAACTTCCAACCCCTCTTCCATGACCTGCTGCTTCAGCTTTTCCACATCCGGCAACGGAAAAAAAGTCGCATCAATCGGCTTGTCAGCTTTGATTGGCACCTGGGTCAGGGCGATCAATTCCGTTTCGGCACTCTGCTGTTCTCCAAGAATGCGGTCGCGTTGGGCCACTGCCTGGACCAAGCGCGATGAAGAAAGGAGCACATCGGCATCCGATGCCAACTGCCCCTGGCGACGACGTTCAACCTGGGTGATCAGTTCCTCATATTTGACCACATCGGCTTCTGCCACCCGCAAGCGTTCGCCCGCACCAAACGCGCGTGCGTATGCCACTGCCGTGTCGGTAAGCAGTTGACGACGCAGCAACTGCTCGTCGGCTTCTGCCACCGACATATCCACATCCGCATAGGCGATCTGACGATCAATCTTGCCAAACGCCCACAGTGGTTGCTGAACACTCAAGGTTCCGAAGTCGTGATTACCGTAAACATCGTTTCTGTCGAGATAGCCGGTACTGACACTCAAAGTCGGATAACGACCGGATCGGGCATTGTCGCCCTGGTAACGTTTATCCTCCACAGCAGCGCGCTTGCCCGCCAGGCATGGCGGTGATCAGGGCAACACCGGCCTGGAGGTTGGGGAATCGGTTCATGCGCCGGTACGAAACAGGCGACGCAAGCGTCCCCATCCGTTTTTTTCCAGAGTGATCTCCACGGCCAGGGGGGGCATATCCCGGTTTGTCTCGTCCCAGCGTTCTTGCCAAGTACTGTTCCGGTCGAGAAAGCGAAAGGCCACGCCGGTGAGTCCATCCAACAAGGGTGAGGATGTGGCGACAGCCTCATCGGTGGATGTGTTGACCTGGACAACGGCACGGGAAAGGACACCATCCGCAAACTGATAACGAATGCGTCGGCAAGACTGGGCGGTCAATTGGCTGGGAGAGAGATATCCTCCTCGGGTAAATTCCAGAAAATGCGCACCACCTGCCAGGGCGGGGGTTTCCAGATCACCGGGCTGGAAAAGGGGATGACTGATGATTTGCTCCAAATCCTGTCTCAGAAGATGGAAACCCATTTGTAGATCAGCCAACGCCTGATGTCGCTGAACCAGGGTGTCCCGGCCATGCAGCAGAGAGAACGTGCCACGATACGCCAACACCGCCATGACGGAAAAAATGGCCATGGCCACCAGCAGTTCCAGCAGGGTAAACCCATGGCTCTTTCTGCCGTGGACGGTGGAGGGGGAAATGGAACGGGTCATGGGTGTCCCAGATAGTGCCTGACAGAAATTTTTCAAAGCATTGATTTATAGCGATTTTTCATTGACTTCTACGGAAGAAGTTTATATAATTTACGTCGATGATAATAGATGTTTCTCCTGCAACTGGCTGATTTATAATCAGTAAGCTGATTTTCTTTGGCAAGGAATTTGGCAATCTTTGTGCGGGGTTTGTTGAAATTTTTGACCAGGAGCAAAAGTCATGCG
>CAIWLA010000717.1 GCA_903913345.1 uncultured Magnetococcales bacterium
TCTTTCGGACCATTCCCTCGACCATTCTGACCCTGGATCAGTTGGCCGCACCGCCCATTTTCAAGGAATTTGCCGAGTTGCCCCGTGGTCTGGTCCTGGTGACCGGTCCCACCGGGTCCGGAAAATCCACCACCCTGGCGGCCATGGTGGATCACAAAAACAAGACCGAATATGGTCATATCTTGACGCTGGAAGATCCCATTGAATTTGTTCATACCTCGCAAAAATGTCTGATCAACCAGCGGGAGGTCCACCGGGACACGCGCAGCTTTGAGGCCGCCCTGCGCTCCGCCCTGCGTGAAGACCCCGATGTGATCATGGTGGGGGGAGATGCGTGACCTGGAGACCATTCGTTTGGCCTTGTCGGCGGCCGAGACGGGTCATCTGGTCTTCGGGACGCTCCATACCACCTCGGCGGCCAAGACGATTGATCGGGTGGTGGATGTCTTTCCCGCCGCCGAGAAGGAGATGATCCGCACCATGCTGTCGGAATCGTTGCGGGCCGTCATCTCCCAGAATCTGTTGAAAAAAAAAGGGGGTGGCCGGGTGGCCGCCCACGAAATCATGGTGGGTTCACCGGCCATTCGTAATCTGATTCGGGAAAACAAGGTGGCGCAAATGTATTCGTCCATCCAGACGGGGCGCAAAATGGGGATGCAAACTTTGGAACAATGTTTGCAGGAATTGGTAGCGACAGGGCTGATCACCAAGGAGATGGCCCGCGACAAAGCCAATATCAAGGAATCCATCGTCTAATCCTGTTTTTTATTGGAAAAAGAGATTTCATGAAAAAAATGATGAATATCAAAGGTATCGGGTTTATGGGTTCCGCGTTGGCTCCCCTGGTTTTGGTGGCCGGATTGGCGGGGGTGGTCTGGCCGGCTTCGGCCATGAATCTGCCCTTTCTGGATTTGGGGCCTGAGCAGGGTTCGGCCTTTTTGAGTGTGCCGGTGGCGGCCAATGGGGAGGCCGACCTGATTCATGTGGGTTACATGTTGGCGGATGCCCTGACGGCGGAATTGCGCAAGAGCCATCCGCCGCTGGGTTCGCATCAGCCCATTCTGGTGGCCACTTTTGTCAATCGGAGCAATCTGGATTTCAGTTCGGAGATGGGTATGGTGATGGCGGACCATGTTTCGTCGCGCCTGACCCAGAACGAGTACACCATCCTGGAACCCAAGATACGCAAGGATTTTTCGATTCGCAAAGAGCATGGCGAGTTTATGCTCTCGCGCGACATTGACAAGCTCTTTCTGGAAAACAAGGCCTATGCGGCGGTGGTCGGCAGCTATACGGAGTCGCGCAGTCTCCTTGATTTTACGGTGAAAATTGTTGAGATCAAGAGCAGGCATGTCTTGGCTTCGGTGGATTTGAGATTGCCTTTGGGGGAGAATGCACGGGATTTATTGTTGAATCTCGGTGGTGGGACGACGATGGAGGTGCTGGACAAATGAGTGGCCACGCGATCAAAAGAGGGAATGGGGGGTATTTGGGGGCCATTCTGTTGAGTGGGGTGTTGTTGTCCGGCTGTTTGTTGCCGACCGCCCAGAATGCTTATCCCCTGGTTTCCCAACCGGTGGGGGAGCAGCGTCATCTGGGGTTGGAGGAGGCCAGCTATCTGGCTGCGGACAGCATGGTGGCGCAAATCAAGGATAAATTCCATGTTCGGCAGACCATTCTGCCCGCCAGTTTTGTGGATGACAAAAATATGGAGCAATCGTCGGCCATGGGCCGGATGTTGGCCCAGCAGGTCTCCTCGCGCATGACGCAGGCCGGTTATGCGGTGATTGAGATCAAGTTGCGCAAGAATGTGCGTCTGGTCAAGGGCGAGGGGGAAGGGCAGTTTCTGCTGTCCCGTGAACTGGAAAAAATTGCCGAGTTTCACAAGGCCTCGGCGGTTTTGGTCGGCAGTTATGTCGTAACGCCGAGCCAGTTGTTTGTCAACACCCAACTGATTCTCGTCAAGGGGGGGATTGTCCTCGCCTCGCAAGACTATAAAATTCCCCTCACCCGCGAATTGCGTGCCCTGCTGGAGCAGGGAACCTGATTCGTTCGGCGGTTTTTTGCCCTTGTTTGGACTGATTGCCTGGAACCTGGGGACCGTTATGGTCCCCGTTTTTTTTGGGGGTTGGAAGGAGGTGCTGCATGGCGAGATTAGAGGGGTTGCGCATTCGCAATTATCGGGCACTGCGGGATGTCACCCTGGGCAGGTTATGGAGCACCCAGAAAATGGCACCATTGACCCCGATGACGGTGGTGATCGGCAAGAATGGGGTGGGCAAGAGTTCCCTGTTTGATGCCTTTGGCTTTTTGGGGGATTGCCTGCGGGTGGGGGTCGAGGAGGCCTGTGATCTGCGGGAGCGGGGCGGGTTTCAGCGGTTGCGATCCCATGGTGTGACTGGACCGATTGAGTTTGAGCTGTATTACAGGGAAGGGGTTAATGCCCGTCCCATCACCTACGAGCTGGCGATTGACATTGATCGAACTGGGCGACCCTATGTGCAGAGAGAGAGGCTTAGGCAACGTCGAAAAGGAGAATCGCGAGGATGGCCTTATTCTTTCCTTGATCTCAGGGAAGGGCGGGGGTTGGTTTGGGCCGGGCAGGAAAGTTATGCCAGCGATGATATTGAAGCGATTCTGGCTGATTGGGATGGCTCGGAGAGGATGACCAGGGAAGATCCAGACAGTGTTTTCGTTGCACTGACCGACCGACGCAAACTGGGCATTGTGACGTTGGGTTCCCTCAAGGAACATTCACGCATCACTTTGTTTCGCGATTTTCTGGAAGGATGGTATCTCAGTTATTTTTCTCCCAATGCGGCGAGGGAAATATCCAAGGCTGGACCGCAACGACGTTTGGACGAAGCGGGAAAAAATTTGGGCAATGTTGTGCAATTCCTGGAAAGAGAACATAAAGCCCGATTTCAGAATGTCCTGAAACGGATAGCCGAGAAAATTCCGGGTATCGAGGGGATCAAGACGCATCGGGATGAGATTTCCAAAAATCTCTACCTCCTGTTCCAGTGTGCAGGATTCAAGGAGCCATTTGTCCATTATCAGATGTCTGACGGCACCTTGAAGATGTTTGCCTATCTGTTGCTCTTGGAAGACCCGAAACCACCCCCTTTTTTGTGTATCGAAGAACCGGAGAATGGTCTCTACCA
>CAIWLA010000718.1 GCA_903913345.1 uncultured Magnetococcales bacterium
ACCCCACCAGTGGCTTTGCCCCTGGACCCCACCAGGGGGATAATCCCCCTGGACCCCTGATAATGAAAAGGATTCATGAAGAAGGGGAACCCTGGAAACGATCCAGCACCGCCAACAAGGCCTGTTTGCGGATGGGTTTGGTCAGGACATCGTTGCAACCGGCGGCCAACACCTCCTCGGAAACCTCTTTCATGGCATGGGCGGTAAAGGCGATGATGGGGGTGGCAGGGCGATGCTTGTCCGCCTCCCACTGCCGTATGGCGCGGGTGGCCTCATAGCCGTTCATGACGGGCATCTGAATATCCATCAACACCAGATCAAAGGGGTTGGCCTGAAACAGCGCGATGGCCTGCGCGCCATCCTCCGCCATGGTCAGCCGATGGGGGGTCTTTTTCAGAAAGGCCTCCAGGAGGCGTAAATTATCCTCGGAATCATCCACCGCCAGGATGCGCAATCCCGCATGGAGAACCGGCTCGGTGGCCGGACATGTCGTCGGTGGTCGGGGCAGGGGGACCGGTTGCACCACCCGTTCCATGGGAATGGTCACGGCAAAGGTACTGCCCACACCCACCTGGCTCTCCACCTGAATAGTGCCCCCCATCAGGCGGACCAGTTGCTGGCAGATGGAGAGGCCCAGACCCGTGCCGCCAAACCGCTTGAAGGTCTCCTGGCCATTGACCTGGACAAACGGTTCAAAAATGGTGGCCATCCGCTCCTCCGGGATGCCGATCCCGGTATCCGCGACCGCCAACCGGACCCGGCCATCCTCCCCAACGGAGACGGTCAGGTGGATCGTCCCCTGCTGGGTAAATTTGCTGGCGTTGTCCAGAAGATTGAACAATATCTGCTTGAGCCGCTGGGCATCGCCATGGACCATCCGGGGGGTATCGTCCGTCACCTCCACCCGCAGGATCAGCCCCTTGACCTGTGCCCCCACCCGCATCACCTCGGCCGACTCCTCCGCCAGGAGGCGGAGATCGAGGGGCTGTCTTTCCACCTCCATCTGTCCCGCTTCGATCTTGGAGAGATCCAGAATATCATTGATCAGCCCCATCAGCATGGTGCTGGCATGGATCATGACCTGCAGACAGTCGCGCTGTTCGGCATCCAGGGTCGTCTCCCGCAGGACATCCCCCATGCCGACGATGGCATTCATCGGGGTACGAATATCGTGACTCATGGCGGCCAGAAAGGCACTTTTGATCCGACTGGCCTGCAAGGCCTCCTCCCTGGCCGTGTGCAAGGCCTCTTCCATCTGTTTGCGCTCGGTAATATCGGTGGCAATGCCACAGACGGCATAGGGGTGTCCGTTGCTCTCCTGCAGGGCAAATTTGACCGAGATATAGGTATGGATTCCATCATCGTGGGGCACCCGTTCTTCCACCATGATGGTGCCGCTGGTCAGAACCTGCCGATCATTGGCCTGGAAGACCTCTGCCGCTTCGGGCGGGAAGATGTCATAATCGGTCTTGCCCTGGATGGTCTGATTGGTGACATGGAACAGGGTTTCATATTGGTGGTTGACAAACAGATAGCGACCCTGAAAATCTTTCAGGAAGACAACGGCCGGGGTATGGTTGAGTATCTCCTGCTGTTGCCGATCGCTTTTGCTGAGGGCCGCCTGGGTTTGCCGGGCGCGGATCTCAAACCGGCGAATGTTGGCCTGGGCGAACCAGAGAATCGCACCGACCACCAGGACCATCCCCCCGAACAGGCCACTATACAGTTTCAGATCCCAATACCAGCCTGCATGGATGGTGCTCGACAGACGACTGACCGCCACAAACAGGGGTTTGTTCAGATGGAGGGAGGGGGGCTGGATCCGGTCCACGATGCCCACACGCTCCCCATTGGTGGAGTAGATCAGGCTGGTTCCCGACTCCACCTGTTTTTCATCCTGTTGCGCGCCTTCCATGGCGATCTTGGCAAGTGGGCACTCCGATCCGGGAGAGAGACTCTGCTCCGGCACGGTCAGGAACAGCTGTCCATCGCCATGGGCCATGGTCACCTGCATAT
>CAIWLA010000719.1 GCA_903913345.1 uncultured Magnetococcales bacterium
CCCACATTGGTCGCCGCCCTGTTTGCACTCGCTCACGCCAAAAGACCCTTCCTGTATTGGACCGACACCCCTCTTCCCCAGGCCATTTATTGGAAAAATCGGGAGCCTGCGCCCCGCCCCTGGTGGCTGCGCGTGGGACGTCGATTCCTCCTGGACTGGATTTTTACCCATGCCCATCGGTCGCTGGCCACCGGTCAATTCGGGGTATCGGCCATCGAAAGATTGGGCTGCCCGGCGGACAAGAGTGTGGTTTTTCCCTTCTGGGTCGATCTGGGAGAACCCCCTGTACGGTCCCAGACCGAAACCCCACCGTTGCGCACCCTCCTGGGCGTTGGTCAGTTGATCTACCGAAAAGGGTGGGACATTGCCATTCAGGCCGTGGCGACCGCCCGGCAAACCCATCATGACGTGCGCTTGTTGCTGATTGGTGATGGTCCCGATCGTCCCCTTCTGGAACAGCAGGTGCGGGCAGCCGGTTTGACGGAACATGTCACCTTTCTGGGCTGGAGACAACCTCCAGAGGTGGCAAAAAGGTTGCGCGAAGCCGATGCCTTGATCCACACGGCGCGATGGGATCCCTATGTCGTCGTCGTGTTGGAGGCCATGGCCGCCGGCCTGGCGATATTGGGATCGGACGCCAGTGGTTCGGTCGTGGATCGTGTCATTCCCGGTGTCTCCGGTTTTGTGCATACCGCAGGGGATGTCGAGCAACTCTCCCGGCAGATTGTGCAACTGGCCAATGATGGCCCGTTGTTGCGCACATTGCAAGAAGGGGCCAGGCAGGTGGCCGAGGCGTGGCCCGCACAACGGGGCGTTGATCTGTTGAAATCCCTGACCCTCGGTACGCCCGATACATCCGTCGGGCGACCGCCCTCCTCGTCATGAAACACACCATCCGTTTGGCCATTGTCTCAGGACTCCTGCACCACTCCCAGGGGGGGCCGGCCACAATCATCCGCAGACAATTTCAGGCATTGTCCCCGGATCTGGAGGTCACGGTATTTGGTGTGGCAACGGCAGCCCAACGGGACGATCTGGAACAGGATTTTCCGGGTTGCCGGATGTTTCCCCCGGCATGGCCCCAGCGATGGTTTCGCGGGGCCGGTCTGACGGAAGCCTTGTGGCGCGCGCTTCCAGACCATGATATCGTCCATGCCCACATGCTCTGGGATCATCCGGTCTGGGCCGCCTGGCGGGTGGCCAGGGCGTTGCACAAACCGTTCATCATCACCCCCCACGGTTCGTTGATGGAAACGTGGCGTTATCGGAGCTGGCACAAGCGGATCTACCGTCACCTGTTGCTGGATAAAATCCTTCGCACAACGGCCTGTTTGCAGGTTTTGAGTCCATGGGAGGCAGAGGCCTGTCGTCAGGCAGGCGTCACCACGCCGATCCGCATCATTCCCAACGGCCTGGAGGCAACGGCCTTTCAGCCGCTGGGTCACAGGGAAGCCGCCTTGGCCCGGTGGCCCCTGTTGGCTGGCAAACGGGTGTTGCTCTATCTGGGGCGACTCTGGGCGGAAAAAGGGGTCGGTGAACTCGTGACCGCCTGGGCACAACTGTGCCGTGCCGATTGCACCACCGATTGGCATCTGGTGCTGGCCGGACCGGATTATCGTGGCTATCGACGGCAGTTGGTCCGGCAACTGACCGAAGAGGGTATCGAGGACCGGGTCTTTCTGCCGGGTGAGGTAACCGGCCAAGCCAAGGCGGATTTGCTCGCTTTGGGGACCGGATTTGTGTTACCCTCGCACAGTGAGGGTTTGAGCAGTGCCCTCCTGGAGGCCATGGCGGCCGGACTGCCTGCGGTCTATACCCAGGGATGTCATTTTCCAGAGTTGGCACAACAGTCCGGGGGAATCGAGGTGCCCTGCGGTGTGGACGGTGTTCGGGAGGGGTTGCGGGATCTGCTGAACAGGGATGAGACCGCCCGCCGCCAGATGGGTGACCACGCCAGGGCACTGGCTCAACGCCATTTCACGATGGAACAGGTGGCCACGGCGTTGCGTGCCTTGTATCAGGAACTGATCCAACAATATAAATTATCCATGGCATAAGAAAGGGAGGGGAGGAAAAATACCATGCCCACACCCGCCATTCCCTGGCTTGGCTTCGGTGTCGCATTCACCGTCACCCTGGTGCTGCTTTGGTTTGGTCTCCCTTTCGCCCGTCGCATTGGCTGGGTGGACCATCCCGATGACCGCAAGTGTCACACCACACCCACCCCCCTGATCGGCGGCTTTGCCATGTATGGTGGCTACATCACGGGGGGCGTGTTTCTGGAAGATACCGCCATATCCCCAGAGATCCTGCTGATCGTCGCCACCTTCATCGTGATCGTGGGTTGTCTGGATGACTGCTGGACACTGCGTCCCTGGATACGTTTTACGGCTGAATTGGGGCTGGCACTGTTGCTGACCGGATGGGGCGGCGTCCTGCTGCACAACCTGGGCAATCTTTTTGGACTGGGTGTCATCACCCTTGGCCCCTGGTTTGTCCCCTTTACCATGATCAGTTTTGTGGGGGTGATCAATGCCGTCAACATGTCCGATGGCCTGGACGGTCAGGCGGGGGGGCAGAGTCTGGTCTCCTTTCTGGTTCTGTTTTTCCTGGCGACCCAGGCTGACCGCTGGCAGGAGGCCTGGTGGGTGTTGTTGGCTGCGGTGGTATTGATCCCTTTTCTGTTCCTGAACGCCCCATCCATAAACCCCTGGGCACCGAACAAGTCAGCCCAGGTGTTCATGGGCGATGCCGGCAGCATGCTCCTGGGGCTTGTCCTGGTCTGGTTTACCGTTACCCTCTCCCAGGGGCCTCATCCCGCCTTTGCACCGGTCGTCGCCTTGTGGATTCTGGCCGTCCCGCTGATCGACGTATTCAGCAGCATTGTCCGCCGTCTGGTCGCCAGACGCCACCCCTTCTCCCCCGACATGGGACACATACACCACCTCCTTTTGCGCCACGGATACAATAAACGACAGGTCTTTCTGATCATGGTGGGTGCCACCACCCTGTTTGCCCTGCTGGGCGTCATCGCCCACTTTTTGGCCGTACCCGAAGCCATCCTCTTTTACACCTTCCTGGCACTCCTCGTTGGTTATTGCTGGTTTGTTATAAGCAAGATAAAAAAGG
>CAIWLA010000720.1 GCA_903913345.1 uncultured Magnetococcales bacterium
ATCTGGTGGACATTGAGGTCGAACTGACCCGTGCCCGGTTTGAGGCCCTGCTTCGCCCGTTTGCCGACCGGATGATTACCCTCATCGACCAGGTCTTGCAGGAGACCCATTTCGAGAGCGATCTGATCGACCAGGTGGTGATGGTGGGCGGTTCGGCCTCCATTCCCTTGTTCATCCGCACGGTCACGGAACGGTTTGGGGCAGAGAAGGTTTTGGTCCATCCCCGCCCCATGTTGGCCATTGCCGAGGGGGCGGCCATCATGGCCCATCGCCTGTCCGATACCTATGAATGCCCGGCCTGCGGTCAGACGGTGGAGCGCACGGCGGATCTTTGTCTCGCCTGTCGGTTTGATCTGGCCTCCAACCTGACCGAACACGGTGTGGTCGATATTGTTCATACCACCTCCCACGACTATTTTCTGGAACTGGAGGCGGGGGAGCCGTTTTTGCTGGTCCCGCAACACACCCCCTTGCCCTTTGCCACCCGTGCCACCTTTCGTCTGGTGGATTCCAGACAAAAACTGGCCCATTTCAAATTTTTCAACCGGGTGGGAGAGGCCCAGGAGTCCATCGGCGACCTGTGGCTCAGTTTTGATATCGATGAGTTGAACGAACCGGGAAAGGTGCAACCGGAGAGTGTGATACTCGACTTTGTGTTGGATGAAAATAATATTATCACCGTCTCTGCGGTACTCAAAAATTATCCCGAGGTCCAGGTGGGACGGACCCTCTCCAGAGGCAACGTGGATGAACAATTGTTCGTCAACCTGGAACAGGAGATTGATCGTCTGAATCGTGGCGATTATCCCTACTATGTCGCTTTGGAATTTCTCCAACGATCGGTTTCCATCGCCGCCGCCATCAACCAGGTGATGGATCCCGACACCGGAGAGGCGAATGAAACCGCCTTGCAGCGGGTTCGGTTCATGCAGGAGGTGGCGGAGCAACTGGTGGAAAGCCGGGAGACGCCCACGGCCAACGTGTATTATGTGGAGAGTTTTCTACTGGAATATGGCGAATTTATTGCGCCGAAAGAGCGGAAAATTCTTGAACAGAAACTGGAGGTATTCAGGGTTGCCAATGCCCAGGCGGCCATGCCTGACATTTTGCGCGCGCGCGATCTCTCGCTGGACGCGCTCGATGAATATCCTGCTCTGGGTGTGTTGCAGGATCTGGACAATGCCATCGATGTGCTGGCCAGGGAGCAACCCGCGCAGTTGCCCAGACTGGAAAAATATCGATCCAGTCTCAGAGATGCCCTGCTGGATGACGACAGGGAGACCTTTGTCCGTTTGAGCAAGGAGATATATCCAGAGATGAGTCGGATATTGACAGAATACGACAAGAAAAAATTGCATATCCGCAAAGAGATTCGCACCTAGTGGCTCAACCGACCTGATTTGACAGGCTGCCGAAATCTTTTCTGGGGGAGGCGGAGAACCGCCTCCCCCAGACCCCCTCCCCCTTTTTTTAATAATTTTTTTATTTATCAGGGGGTTCAGGGGCAGAGCCACCGGCAGGGGTCTGGGGGCAAAGCCCCCAGTAATTGGATCACATGTCAAATCAGGTTGGTTGCCCCACTGGATTGAAGCATGCGGGAGATCATGTTTCACCATCCTTATTGGCGCGTCATGGATAACGACACCAGATGACAGGGACAGAGTGCGCGGCGTCCAAAGGGCTTCCATCTCTCCCCCCTGGGTGGGCGTGTGGTTTATTTTGCGACGGATGCCCATCAAACATAAGATAATTTTGGATGTTTTTAAACGGTAAAATTCATCCATATCCCACCGCCCAGCAACGAATTGTTGCGACATTGACTCACATATCGCTGTTTGTGGCTGAAATTTTCTGATAGACTGCCAGTCGAGCTGGATTTGCACGGAAGGAGACCATCCATGGGTGCCGCACTGACTGTCGACGATATCTGGAAAATGTTTCAAGAAACCAATCGGTTGTTTCAGGAGTCGCAAGAGAGGTGGGAGCAGCGACACCGGGAAATGGAGCGCGTGATGCAAGCAGATCGCGCCGAGACTGCGAGCACCTTTCGTGAAACAGAACGCCAGATGCAGGATACCGATCGCAAGATCAAGCAGGTCTCCACCCAAATTGGCCAACTGGGTGGCCGTTGGGGAGAGTTTGTTGAGGGTCTGATCGCGCCGGCTTGTATCGCCATGTTCACAGAACTGGGTATCCAGGTGGATGAGATCTATCCCCGCGTCAAGAAAGTCATTGGTGGCAAGATGCTGGAAATTGATCTCCTGGTAGCCAATACGGTCGCCGCTGTTCTGGTCGAGGTGAAAAGCCAGTTGCAGGTTGAAGACGTGCGCAACCACCTGACGCGACTGGCGGATTTCAAACCCTTCTTTCCTCGCTATGCCAACTGCCAAGTGTATGGTGCCGTAGCCGGGATCGTCATCGAATCCAAGGCCGATCAATTTGCCATAAAACAAGGGTTGTTTGTAATCGAGCAGTCGGGTGAGACTGTCAGACTGGCCAACGACAGGGAGTTCAAGCCGAAGGTTTGGTGA
>CAIWLA010000721.1 GCA_903913345.1 uncultured Magnetococcales bacterium
CACCTCTTCCAGCAAGAGGATCTGGTTCTGGGCCACGGTGCGGACCATCCGTTCAAAGGCCAGCACGGCGGCCAGGGCACGCAAGGGAACGGGGGCGTTGGCCAGCGCGAACCGTATCTCCATCTCCAGAACGGGATAGCGATCGGTGATCTGCGCCAGAAAGATCTGGTCTTCCAGGGCGGCCACCTCATAGACTTCGGGATCGGGTTTGACCGCCTGGGCAAACAGCATCAACAACCGCGCCAGAGACCGTTTTTTTTGTCCTTCCAGATTGGAGAGTGCCATCAAATGGTCCAGGTTGGGGGCCAGATGGGCACGTCGAATGGAATGGGGCAGGGTTTGCAGTGCGGTCAGGATATGGTCGTCGGCAATACGGAAGGTGCCCACAAAACCGATCTCATTCTGGCCATAACGGCCAGCCCGTCCGGCAATCTGCCGGACCTCCATGGGGGTCAGGGGATGTTTGCGCCGATCGATAAATTTATGGTCCTGGGCAAAGAGCAGGGTGCGGATGGGCAGGTTCAATCCCATGCCGATGGCATCGGTGGCCACCAGGAAGGGGGCCTGTCCCGAAGCGAACAGTTCGGCCTGTTGGCGGCGCACCTCTGGGGGCAGGGCACCATACAGGACCGCCACCCGTGCCCCGGTCCGTTGTTCCACGCTCTCTTTCAGCCCCAGGACGGCGGAGCGGGAAAAGGCGACGAGGGCCGTGCCCGGTTGCAGATCCCGAAACCGCATGATGGGGGCCGGCAACGACTGCAAGGGGGCGAGCCGTTCCAGGTGGATCACCTCGAACGGTTCCCCGGTCAGGTGCAGCAATTTTTCGATGGCCGGTCGGGATTCGGGGGCACCGATGATGCAGACCCGGTCGGCGCGCACCCCCAGGATGGCCTGGGTCCAGGCCCAACCGCGATCCGCATCCCCCAGCATCTGGGCCTCGTCAATGACGCAGACCTCCTGCCGTTGATGGGTGGAGACCATTTCGATGGTGCGGGCACTGTGCAGGGCACCCTCCACCTCGATGCGCTCTTCTCCGGTGACCATGTGGCAGGGTACCCCCCAGCCATTCAGGGTGTCGGCCACCTCCAGGGCCAGGAGGCGCAGGGGGGCCAGATAGCTGCCGGAGCGGGCGTCCGCCAATATTTTCAGGGCCTGATAGGTCTTGCCGGAGTTGGTCGGTCCCAAAAACAGGGTAAAATGGCGGGCAGACTCGCGGGCGGGAAAGAGGGTGTGAAATTCCAGGATGCGGGTGGCCGCCGACAGCTTTTTTTGCAGACGGGCCGATTTTTGCAGTTGATACGGGTGATCGGCCGCAGGTCGATGGTCGGTATGTCGGGGGCGTTTATTGAAAACCATAATAGGGAGAAAACCTCTCCGGTTTGCGGTGCCGATGGATCATCCGGGATGGAATGAGACATGGTACTCCGTTATCATGGTGTTGTCATTGGCTCAATATGGGGGATTTCCCTGCGGAACGGGCAGATCCCCCCTGGAACGGGAGTGTGCGATGCGGATTGGGATTGATTTGGGGGGCAGCAAGATCGAGGCGGTCTTGCTGGACGATGTGGGCCAGATCTGCCATCGGCATCGGGTGCCGACCCCCCAGGGCGACTATGAGGCGACCATCCAGGGGATGGTCGGGCTGGTGGCGATGATGGAGTCGCATCCGCTTGTCACCCATCCCGGTCTCTCCGTCGGGGTGGGTATTCCCGGTGCCCTCTCGACCCAGACCGGTCTGGTCAAAAATGCCAATTCGGTCTGTCTGATCGGTCGGGATTTGGCGGGGGATTTGGCCCGTGCCCTCTCTCGTCCGGTTCGTCTGGCCAATGATGCGGATTGCTTTGCCCTCTCCGAGGCCACCGATGGGGCCGCAGCGGGGCAGGGGATTGTCTTTGGGGTGATCCTGGGGACGGGTGTCGGGGGAGGGATTGTGGTGGAGGGGCGACTGTTGCAGGGGATCAACGCCATTGCCGGTGAATGGGGGCATAATCCATTGCCCTGGTCCACCCCGGAGGAGTGGCCGGGGGCCGACTGTTATTGCGGTCGTGCGGGCTGCATCGAGACCTTTCTCTCCGGTCCCGGCCTGAGCCATCATCACCACCTGGCCAGTGGCCAGCGACTGACCGCTGCCGGGATTGTGGCCGCCGCCGCCCAGGGTGATCCCCTGGCCGAACGGTCGCTGGTCCGCTACGAAGAACGATTGGCCCGTGCCCTGGCCAGTGTGATCAATATACTGGATCCCCATGTGGTGGTGCTGGGTGGGGGATTGGCCAATGTGGA
>CAIWLA010000722.1 GCA_903913345.1 uncultured Magnetococcales bacterium
AGAAGTTCAACTCTATATTAAGGGAATTATGCCTGTATGTTATGAATGCAATTTCCTAACCGGACATTACTGTGGTCAGCATGGATAATCATCGTATCACAATGGTTCAATTTCGCCATCTGGTGGAATCTGCGACTCCGGAGACGACAGTGCCGGGGGTACAGGAGGCCGACCCCACCGGCTGAGAGTTGGATTCCGAATGAGCCTGTACCCGACTGTTGATAACGGTTTTTTCTTCAATCCCCCGCATGGATGGTGTACACTCCCGGTGGCTGTTTTTCGTTGCTTGCCGTGAGATCGATTGCCGGGGATCAGGAACCATGAAAGTACCAACTGTTTGGATTCGTCATACCCATTTGGACCAACCCTTGCCGACCCTGATGGATGGGGAGTTGGCCAAGCGACAGCGTCTTTTGCGCCAGGAGATTGTGGATCTGCTGTTGCGCAACCGTTTTGTCTCTTTCCTGAGATACCCAGATTTGGTGTTCGACAATCACCTGAACAGCCTCTGGTGGTTGCAGGGCGTCCCGGTTCCAGAGAGCGAACTGTTCAACCATCTCTCCCGCCTCAAGGTTCACACCTTTCAGCACTGGGAACTGCCCACGGCGGAAGAGGTGCGCTCCATTCTTCAGGAGTCGTTGATCGAGAAAAACAGCGTGTTGCGGCACAAAAGGGTGTACGCCTCTGGACAAGACCACAACCAACTCCATGAGCACCTCCTGACGGTTGGCGGTGGCCCCTATGGTGCGCAACCGGGGGAAGCCGGCGACGAAGAGAACACGGTGCTGATTCCCATCCATCGGATTTCACAGCGGGGGGTCTTTTCCTTCCTTGTGACGGCGGCCCTCTTCCCGACGGGGATTCCGGGTCTGCAGGAAAAATTGAGTCTCCTCTACAAGCTGACCATGGCCTTGAACGATTTGCGCAAGAATCCGGTTACGCCGACCCTCCCGGCGTTGCAACGGTATCTTCTGGAAGGGGATTTCGTCCGTGCCCGGTTGCCCGTGCTGGAGGAGGCCTACCTGCACGATCCCAAAAAAGGGTTGTGGGAGTTGTATCAACCCAAACCCCCGTTGGGCAAAGAGTGGCTGGAAATGCGCTTGCAGGAGCCGTGGGAGGCGCGCAACCCAGAACGGGATCTCCGCAAGGGGGGGGTCGTAGCCATCGATTTCGGGACCAGTTCCACCGTGGTGGCCTGTCGTGAACAGGGGAAAACCGCCCTGTTGCGGGTGGGCATTACCGATTTTTTTCGCAAACCCGTCCCGGAGGATTATCAAAATCCGACCATCATGGAATGGGTCAATCTGCCCAATCTGATGGCCGCCTGGAATGCCGAGGCGTACCGGCCGATGGTCCGCTGGGACGATTGCCATTTTTCTCATACGGCATTGGCCAGTTATCGGCAACATGAGGCGGATCAGCGCATGGTTGCCAGCATTCTGACCAATATCAAGCAAGGCCCACTCCTGGAGAAGGCCAATCAGATTCCCCTGCGCATCTCCGATCAAAACACGGGGACCGATATGGAATTGAGTGCCTCGATACCGCAGATGCCCGTACACGGACAGCGTGTCTCCGTCTCCAGCAACGATCCCCTTGATCCCATCGAACTGTATGCATATTACCTGGGATTGTTCATCAACAGCCGTTCCAGCGGCTTGTTTCTGGAATATTACATGACCTTTCCCGTCACCTATCCCAAAAAGGTCAAGCGGCGCATTCTGGCCTCTTTTGCCCGTGGATTGATGCGCAGTCTGCCCCTTTCGTTGATGGAAAGTCCTCATATGCGGCGGTTTTCGGTTCGGGAAGAGGCCTCCGAGCCGACCGCCTATGCCGCCTGTGCCCTGTCAGAGCTGGGTATTCCGCCCACCGGGCAGGGAACGGCGTTTGCCGTATTTGATTTTGGCGGCGGCAGTACCGATTTTGACTTTGGTCTCTACCGGTTGCCTACCCCAAAGGAAGAAGAGCAGGGGTATGAACATGTCATTGAACATTTTGGTGCCAGCGGTGACATGTATCTGGGGGGGGAAAATCTGGTCCATCATATTGCCTTCCTGACCTTTGTGCAAAATCTGGATCTCTGTCGGGAGTGGCAGATCTCCTTTACCACCCCCCCGGAGGCAGACTTGTTTCCCGGTCATGAAATGTTCATCGATCGCTCCCAGACGGCGCAAACCAACACCACCCTGCTGATGGCCAAAGTGCGGCATTTATGGGAAAATTTTCAGTGGCCCACCGCTACCGAAGCGGAAAATGGCCAAAAGACGGGCAGTCGTCGCCGCTCCGACATCATCAGCGATCTCTTGCATCATGCCATCCTGGATGCCGATTTTACCCTGGATCCCCGGATTCCCTGTTTTGCCGAGGCGGACAATCGGCTGCCCATCACGTTGGAGTTGTTAAACCGCAAACGGGAAAAGGTGTCGGTGCAACTGGTCGTGGATCGGAATGCCATCAACCAGTTTTTGGTCAAACGGGTTGGCAAGGGGATTTACCAGTTTTTTATTGCCATGCATCAGGCCTTTGTCCGTCGGGGAGAATCGCCGAAAGAGGTCCATATTCTCCAGGCTGGCAATGCCAGTCGGGCACTGTTGGTTCAGGCACTGTATGCCATGCTGCTGCAACACAACATGTTCCGTTGGACCCCTCCCGCCGGAGAGGCGAGGCGCAATCCGGTCATGGAGTCCATTCGACAATCGTTGCCTCTGTTTGATTCGGACGCCGACATGCGGTTTATCGTGCATCGTCCTCCAGAGGGAGATCCCCAAAACCCCTACCGGCCCACGGCCAAAACCGGTGTGGCCATTGGTCTGCTCCGCCTGATTCCCGGCGAGACGTTGCTCGCCATTCACACCGTCAGCAAGCGTCGTTCGGCGGACAAGGGCAAACCCGGATCGGGCGACAATCTGCCTGTGGTTGAACACATTCAGGAGTCGCCCTTTCGTTGGTATGTGGGCCGACTGAAAAGCGGCTGTTTCAAACCGGTGGTGCTGCAAAACGATCCGTATGGGGAGTGGCACGAACTCGGTGTGCCCACCCGGAGGGCCTTCACCCTGATCTATTCCACCTCTCCCCGGTCTGCGTTAGGCGAGTTGCGGCGTGGTGTTCCAGACTTGCGCGAAAAGACCCTGACCTTTGGGGTGGGCATGGAAAGAAAACGACTGTTTATCCAGGCGATCGGACCCGCCGCAGTGGAAATAGGGCTGGCCGACTCCCTGGAACAGGTTCTCCAGAATCCAGAAGGGATATTGGCGCGAGAGGTGTTGGATCTCTCCTGAGGGGTTGGCCTGGCCGATGGCGGCCAGGCCCCTTAGGTTCAGGCCACTTTGAAAAAGGCGATGGCCTCCTGCAGGCGGGTGGCCTGACCGGAAAGGTCTTCTGCCGTGGAGGACATCTCTTCCGCCATGCCCGCATTGTCCTGGATGACCTGATCCAATTGCTGGATGGCCTGATTGACCTGAGAAGCCCCTTCGGCCTGCTCCTGGGAACCCGTGGTGATCTCCTGCACCAACTGGGCCGTGCGCATGATGTTGGGCACCAGGGAAACCAGCAACTGGCCCGCTTTTTCCGATACCTGCAATGTGGAGGAGGAGAGATGGCCGATCTCTCCGGCGGCCAATTGACTGCGTTCTGCCAGTTTGCGTACTTCGGAGGCCACCACGGCAAAGCCCTTGCCGTGTTCCCCCGC
>CAIWLA010000723.1 GCA_903913345.1 uncultured Magnetococcales bacterium
GGTGACCTCCACCCAGGGGGTCTGGCCCGTGGCACCCTCCGGGTTCGTGAAATGGACCACACCCCGCAAAAATTCCATGCGCGGATGGCGTTTATGCCATGTACCCCGAAAACAGGCCTGGAAGGACCTCTCTGGCTGGGGAGAGGCCCCCATCATTTTAAACAGGGCAGGCCGCACCATCAGGAGAAAAACGGTCAAACTGGAGACCGGATTGCCCGGCAGACCAAAAAAATGGGCACCCCCCAACCGGCCATACGCCTGGGGTTTGCCCGGCTTCATGGCCACCTGCCAAAAATGGATTTTTCCCTCTTTTTCCAGGATCTCTTTCACCAGATCATAGTCGCCGACCGATACCCCGCCGGTGCTGATCAGGGCATCGGCCTCTTCGCCCCCCCGCTGCAATGCCGCTTCCATGGCCACCCGGTCATCGCGCACCAGGCCCAAATCCACCACCTCAACCCCCAGGAGGGTCAAGGCGGCCCGCAAGGCGGTCCGGTTGCTGTCATACACCTGCCCAGGGGTCAGAGGGGTGCCGGCCTCCACCACCTCATCCCCGGTGGAGAGCAATGCGACCCGGAGGCGGCGGAAGAGGGGTACCGTCACCCGACCCAACGCGGTCAGCAGCCCCAGATCCGCCACACCCAAACGCCGACCGGCGGGCAAAATCTCGCTCCCCTGGGCAATATCCTCGCCCGCCAGACGAATATGTTGTCCGGGTTGTTGTCCGGGGGGAATCATCACCCGATCGCCCTGGCGTTGGGCATGCTCCTGCATGACGATACAGTCGCTGCCCATGGGAACGGGTGCCCCGGTCATGATGCGCACGGCCTCTCCGGCATGGAGGGGTTCCAGGCGGTGGGAACCGGCGGGCAGATCGGCCACCACGCGCAGAGAGACGCCCTCGGTGGATAGATCCTGGGTGCGCACCGCATAGCCGTCCATGGCGGAGTTGTCATGGTTGGGCACCGATTCGGTGGCCACGATGGGACGTGCCAAAACCCGTCCCAGGGCCTGGTGCAGTGCCCCCTCTCTCTCCTCTTCCCCGACGCACTGCACCTGGTCGAGGACGCGACGCTTGGCTTCAGCAAAAGAAATCATGGCCAGTTTCAATTATATGGATTAATATTTGGGTTAATGATGTCCGCCCCCGTTGGCCATGCGCAGGGCATGGGGAACCAGATCGGCAATGGTTTCCAGGCTGTGGGTGGCTCCACGGGTGGAACCGGGCAGGTTGATGACCAGAGTCGTGCCACGGAAGGCCGCCACCCCACGGGTAAAGAGGGCATTGCGGGTCTGTTTCATGCCGGCGGCGCGGATCTGCTCGGCAAAACCGGGCAACTCGCGCTGGCAGACGGCACGGGTGGCCTCCGGGGTGACATCGCGCGGTCCCGGACCGGTTCCGCCGGTGGTCAGAATCACATCCAGGGATTGGGTATCTGCCCACTGAATCAGGAGGTCTTGGATGCGCTGTCGATCGTCTGGCATCACGGTGCGGAGGGCGACCGTGGCCCCGAATCCCAGGACCAGTCTCTCCAGGGCCGCGCCGCTCTGGTCGGTGCTGTGGGTGCGGCTGTCGGACAAGGTCAGGATGGCCACCCGCAGTCCGGACCAGGAGACGGCTGGAGCGGCGGTGGGAGGGTGTATCCAACGCTCTTCCCCAGAGGAGAGGATCTCCTTTTTCCAGAAGGTGGCTTGGTGTTTGAGATGATCGATGACAAATCGACAGGCGAGAAAGGCATCAACACGATGACTCGCGGCCGCGATGACCAGGACAATCGGCTCACCGATGGCGAGTCGGCCAACCCGGTGTATCACCAACAACTCTTCGATGGCAAACCGGGCGCGGGCCGTCTGCTCAATCTTGGCCAACTCCGCTTCCGTCATGCCGGGATAGTGTTCCAGGGTCAAGGCAACCACCCCGGCGGTGTCGGTAAAGTCGCGCACGATCCCCAAAAAGGTGACGATGCCACCAATCCTGGGGTTGTCTCGGAGCAACCGGGATATCTCCTCCTCGGACGAGAAATGCGCTTTCTGAATGCGAACCATGGTATGGCGTTCACTCCGCCTGTTACGTGAGGTTTCTCGTGTGTTCATCCAAAGTGGGCAGATCCGGTGGGCGGCTCTTTCCCCTTCCTTTAGTCTGATAGCACAAACCGACCCTTAACGTACAGGTTTGACCTGAGCGGTTTTTTTAAATGGCTGTCCACACCAGAAAACGGGGCGCAGGGAAGGGGGGACTTCCCTGCGCCCTGTACTTCGGCGGGCTGTACCCCCGACATCAGAATGGCGGCGGTGGCGTGAGACTGGCGTGTCGGGTTAATATTCCTTATACTTCCCGACAATCACACCACAGACTCTGATGGCACCCTGGACATCGATCAGGGGATAACGGGAGTTCATGGGTTTCAGATAGGTCCGGTTGCCGACGACGATCAACTGCTTGAAGGTGGCCAGGGAGTCGCCTTCCATGCGGGCGACCAGGAACTGGTTGTGTTTGCCGGGCAGTGTGGGATCGACGATGATGATTTCGCCCTCCTGAAACTCCGGTTCCATGGAGTCGTCCGGGACACGCAGGGCATAAGTGCGGTCGCTGGACCGGGGGGCAACGGGGATCCAGGCCTCCACGGACTTGGGGTGGAAAGAGTCGGCTGGCTCTTCACACGACCGGCTGGCATCATCCCAGGAGATGAGAGGCAGTCGGGCAAAGATCGGTGCCCGGTAGATCTCTCCGTCTTCGGCGGCTTTGGCAAATTCGGCCTGGTTCATGCCGGGTGTTGCCCCGATGAGTGACATTTCGCCACGTCCGGTATCCAGCCAAATGGGATCCACGCCACAGGTCAGGGCGATGGCGACCGTGCGTCGGGAGGACTTGGATCGACCACACTCCAGCTTGTGGACGGCCGTCTGGCTGATGCCGACCCGGTCCGCCAACTCCTTCTGGGTCAATTTTGCCTGCTTGCGAGCTGTTTGAATGCGTTCACTGAGGGTCATGGTGTTTCATCCTTGTTCGAGTTATTGCAACAACTCCATAAGTAACCTGTTTTGGTTGTTGTTTGCAAGATTAAAAGATGCGCTTCGGGTTGTTTTTTTTAATATATTGATTTAATTGTTTTTTACACCGTTCAGCCACCGAAGCAGAGGGACATGCTAATGGGTTCGTTCCGTGTTCACCGGGGCAATACATGCCCCCGTCTCCGCCGCTGTGAAAAAAACGGAAAATACACGAAATTCGACAAACATCCGTTTTTATCGGTTTTGACGCCGATTGGACAGATGATTGAATAGAAAGTTCCTGTTTTTTTTCCCGGTTTCGCTTTAGATTTTCTCTTGAACCGTTATCTCATGGGGTATCGGGATCTTCACCGAAAAGCAAAGGAGTTTTCATACCATGCTCAGGAATGTTCGCCGTCCAGTTGGACCCAAAGCGGGTTCCAATCGCTCAGAAAAATTGGAAAAAATCATATCCATGGCCCGTTCGGATGCCGGGGCGCGTCAGGCGGGCTATCGGGCGCAATCCCTGAAGATCCATCCCTGGGTCTGTGCACGGTGTGGTCGGGCGTTTGACCAGGAAAACCTGACCGAATTGACCGTCCATCACAAGGACCACAACCACGATAACAATCCAGCCAACGGGAGCAACTGGGAAAATCTCTGCGTCTACTGCCACGATAATGAGCACGCCCGTTACACGGATCATCTCGCGGCGGACGGCATGGATACCGCATCGGAGCCGGACAGTGCGGCCACGCATAACCCATTTGCCCATCTCAAGGAGCTTTTGCAGAAGGGTCAGGGGTAGGGTGTATCGAACACAATGGAGCAAAGGGGCATCCTTTGTCTGGAGGGCGGAAAAAAATTATCGTGAGACTCTTTTTTACCGGTGAATGGCTGCGGAAAATTTGCTAATGTTAAGAGCCTGTCCGTTCGTCTGCAAGACTCAAATACTGAAAAATCAAAGAAAACAAGGGAGTGGTTGTCATGAAGTTGATTCTTATGGGGCCTCCTGGTGCTGGCAAGGGAACCCAGGCCCGCCGGATTGCCGAAACCTACGGCGTCCCTCAGTTGTCCACGGGGGATATGCTGCGGGCTGCCGTCAAGGCCGGTACAGAAGTGGGACGCAAAGCCAAGTCGGCCATGGAGAGCGGTGGGCTGGTCACCGACGATATTGTGGTCGGGATCATTGCCGATCGGATTGGTGAGGCGGATTGTGCCAAAGGATTCATTCTGGACGGTTTCCCCCGTACCGTGGCACAGGCGGGGGCGTTGGATGCCATGCTGACCGAGCGTGGGCTCAAGATTGATCATGTGATCGACATTACAGCGGATACCGAGGCGTTGGTTTCCAGGATCACGGGTCGCAGTACCTGTGCACAGTGTGGCGAGGGGTATCATGCCGTCCATAAAAAGCCGGCGACTGCCCATGTGTGCGACAAGTGTGGTGGAACGTTGACCACCCGTGCGGATGACAATGAAGAGACGGTACGCAACCGTTTGGCCGTGTACCACCAGCAGACGGCCCCTGTCATTGATCATTATCGCAATGGTGGTCGGTTTCAAACGGTGGACGGCATGCAGCAGATGGATACGGTGTTTGCCCGGTTGTGCGCCATCTTGGGATGATGGGTGGTTTGATGGGTGGTTTTGATGGCGTGAGCGTGTGGAGAAATGGCCAGGATGGCCTCTTTTGTCTACACCTTCAAAGAGGGATTTTTGGGACTTGGGTGTCTATTTCCTGACGGGAAAAGGAAAACGAATTATGGTAATGTCTATGAGCGGTTTGTGGTTGGCCATCCTGTGCGGGGTTGGCGCGGTGGTTTTTGGTGTCGTAACCAGAAGCTGGATTTTGGGGTTGTCTCCCGGTTCGGCCAGAATGCAGGAGATTTCGGCTGCCATTGAAGAAGGGGCGATGGCGTACATGCGTCGCCAGTATACGACCATCACCTATGTGGGCATGGTCCTTTTCCTCCTGCTGGCCATCTTTTTGGGGTTTCCGACGGCGATTGGTTTCGCAATCGGCGCGCTCCTCTCTGGTGCAGCGGGTTTTATCGGCATGAGCATCTCGGTCAAGGCCAATGTGCGCACGGCTGAAGCCGCCAAGGGGGGGTTGAATGCCGCCCTGCAGGTGGCCTTTCGTGGCGGGGCCATCACCGGCATGATGGTCGTCGGTCTGGGCCTGTTGGGTGTCTCCATCTACTTCATGTTCCTGATGAAGACCGGTGATACCAGCAATATGCCCCTCCTGCTGAAACCACTGGTGGGGTTTGCCTTTGGTGGTTCACTGATTTCCATCTTTGCCCGGTTGGGTGGTGGTATCTTTACCAAGGGCGCGGATGTGGGTGCGGACCTGGTGGGCAAGGTGGAAGCGGGCATCCCGGAAGATGACCCGCGCAACCCCGCCGTGATTGCGGACAATGTGGGCGACAATGTGGGTGACTGTGCCGGTATGGCGGCGGATCTGTTCGAGACCTATGCCGTGACCGTGATTGCCAGCATGTTGCTGGGTTCCCTCGTGATGAAGGGTTTTCAAAACGCCCTGGTCTATCCGTTGGTGTTGGGCGGCATCTCCATTGTGGGTTCCATTGCTGGCACCTATGCCGTCAAGGCCCAGCCCGGCCAGAAAATCATGTCGGCCCTGTACAAGGGCGTGATTGTCAATGGTGTCATCTCTGCCATCCTCTTCTATCCGGTCACCCGTTGGCTGATGACGGATAACGGCAGCTTCAGCGTCACAAGCCTGTATGGTGCCGCGATGATCGGTTTGGCGTTGACCGCCGCCATGGTTGTCATCACCGAGTATTATACCGCGACCGAATACAGCCCGGTACAGAATGTGGCCAAGGCCTCCCAGACGGGTCATGGCACCAATGTCATTGCCGGTTTGGGCCTCTCCATGAAGGCCACGGCCGCTCCGGTGCTGGCCGTTTGTCTGAGCATTCTGGGTGCCTATCACCTGGCGGGCCTCTACGGTATCGCCGTGGCCGCCACCTCCATGCTCTCCATGACCGGTATCATTGTGGCCCTGGATGCGTATGGACCCATCACCGACAATGCCGGTGGTATTGCCGAGATGGCCGAGTTGCCGTCTGAAATTCGTGACATCACCGATCCTCTGGATGCCGTGGGCAACACCACCAAGGCCGTGACCAAAGGGTATGCCATTGGTTCCGCCGGACTGGCTGCCCTGGTGCTCTTTTCCGACTACACCCATGAGTTGAACATCCATCTCAAGCTGGCAGCCGTGGCAGCGGGACGGTTGGCGGCCAGTGTGCCCGATGCCGTCTTTGACCTCTCCGATCACTATGTGATCATCGGTCTCTTCATTGGGGGTCTGTTGCCCTATCTGTTTGCTGCCATGGGTATGGAAGCCGTGGGGCGGGCGGCGGGCAGTGTGGTGATCGAGGTGCGTCGGCAGTTCAAGGAGATTCCGGGCATCATGGAAGGGACGGCCAAGCCCGATTATTCCCGTGCCGTGGACATGCTGACCAAGGCCGCCATCAAAGAGATGATCGTGCCTTCCCTTTTGCCGGTGCTGGTACCCATCGTGGTCGGTATCGCCCTGGGGCCGCAAGCCTTGGGTGGTCTCTTGATGGGGACCATCGTCACGGGTATCTTTGTGGCCATCTCCATGACCACGGGTGGCGGTGCCTGGGACAATGCCAAGAAGTACATCGAGAGCGGTCACTATGGTGGCAAGGGTTCCGACACCCACAAGGCGGCGGTGACCGGTGACACGGTGGGCGACCCCTACAAGGATACGGCGGGTCCGGCGGTCAATCCCATGATCAAGATTGCCAATATTGTGGCCTTGTTGATCGTCTCGCTGATCGTCTGATCTCATCCAGCAGGGTGTGGCTGGGTGGAGAAGCACTCTCCATCCAGCCGTTCTCCTGGCTCTCTTTCCTGGTGTGGTATGCAGTCGTTGGGTGGGCACGTTGTGTCCACCCAACGGTTTTTTCAGCCCTTTTTTTGGTTCTTGAAGCGATTCATGGAAGAGTTTTATCGGATCAGTCGTCTGCCGCCCTATGTGTTTGCAGCGGTCAATGAGTTGAAGGATGCCGCGCGTCACCGGGGGGAGGATATTATTGATTTTGGCATGGGCAATCCCGATCAGCCCACGCCGCAACACATTGTGGACAAATTGTGCGAGGCGGCCCGTCAGGGTCGCAACCATCGGTATTCGGTTTCCAGGGGGATCAACGGCTTGCGCAAGGCGATTTGCGCCTATTA
>CAIWLA010000724.1 GCA_903913345.1 uncultured Magnetococcales bacterium
CAGTCCGCTGTTCGGCAGGAGAGACGAAATCGGGGGCAATGAAGTTGCTCCAAACGCCCAATGATCTCATCCAGGACATCGGAACCATTGGTCTGTCCCGCCCGTTTTTCGTCCAATCCGTCCAGGTAGAGCGTTTTGCCTTCAAGCTCACCATGATGGCTTTTGCGAAGAAATGCACGCACGGTCAGATAGATCGAGTTTGCCTCTTCCATGGCGGCTTGTTTGAAACTGGTAGTTTTGCCCATGCCTGGTTCAGCCAGGACCACTACCGCCGATTCAGAAAAGAATGTGGACAGTGGGGATTGTTCTTTTTGATGTTCTTGCCCGCTATCGAGCCTGGAAAACAGGCGGGGAACGATCAATGGGCTGGAAATAGCTCGTGAATCCATACTCTCCACCTTTATGGAGCAATCGAAAAGATGTTCAAAACAGAGTTCCTTCCTTCGAAAGCCATCTCAGGCCATGGCCCCTTGTCCCGAATACGCACAAATTTCCATATAACCAAGATGCTATCAAATGTTTCTGTTGTTGCACGGTAGTGTTTACTGGAGGATTTTCCAAAATGCGAATCGCTTCCGCCAAGTTTAAGTATCGACAGAGCATGACACCAGATTTTCTGAAAGTTGGCTGGACGTCTTTCTGGACATCGACTTGATGGATTCCGCTGCATCCATGAGACGAACCATCTCATCATGGGTGAAGGCGTTGTCCTTCAGGTAGCGGACCAAATAGGTTGCCTCTGGCTGATCATGGAGAAAATCAGCTACCTCTGGGTCTGTAGACGAGGAGAGGCGAAACAGAACGTCTGGGTCCGCAGCCAGTAATTTTGCCAACGCTTTGATCAGGTCAGGCCGGGGCGGACGTTCCTTGCCGCGTTCGATGCGGCTGAGGTACGTCGGAGAAATACCGATTTTCCCGGCTGTTTCTCGCAAGCCAAGATTCTGAGCGGTCCGTAATTCTCGGAGGATTTCGCCAAAATTTTTCATGCGGAACATACTACTCCATTGTTTAGTGTTACGCAACACAAAAAAAGAGGGTGGCTTCTGGAAGAAGATCATGATAGTCTCTACGAGGCTCTTCTGGGGACGTGAACGGGTTCTGGATGATGGCATGGGTGTGTTGGATTGCTGGGGAACACGTCGCATGACAAAACAGCCGCAGAAACAGGTGGTGCTCGATGCGTGGAAGGGTGGGGATACAATGAGCGGGTTTACCCGATAAGGGAGTCTGTGTATGACCAGAAAGACGCCAGAAGATACGTTGGATGCCATTGCAAGCGGTTTCACCCTGGACTATGTCTCGAACAAGCCGGTCAAGGAGACGCCGAAGGAGCTGGTTCGTCAGCGTGTGGCACGGGCATTTATCCACGAGTATGGATTTTCTCCTGACGATATGGAGATCGACTTCGCCATTGGGGGTCGCAAGAAGGTCGATATCGCCATTTTTCACCACGATCAGCCACACCATGCAGAAAACCTGGGACGGGTCGTATTGTGTCGTCCTGAGCCCCAAACAGGTCGAAATGCTGCCAGGATCCGCGATGTCGAACAGGCGGCTTCCGATCTGGAACCTCTCGAAAGTATCATGCAGGAGGTTCCCTCTGTCCGCTATGGGCTTTGGACCAATGGCCTTGATTTTTTCTTCCTGGAAAAAAACAAGAGCAGCCGGTTTGAAGTGCGCCTGGACCCCATGGGTGATTGGCCCATGGCCGAGGAGTCCCTGGGTACGCGAGACCTGCTGTCTGATGCGCATACCCGTGTGGCGGATGGCGAGATGCTCAAGATCACGTTTCGCCGTTGCCACAACTACATCCATGGCAACGAGGGGATGCCCAAGGATGCCGCCTTCTGGCAATTTCTTTACCTGATTTTTTGTAAAATGCATGATGAAAATCTCCGTACCGAACAGCGGCAGGCATGGCAACGCCGTTTCTGGGCCGGACCGAAAGAGCAATTTGAGGAAAAGGGACGCAAAGAGATTCGGAAAAGGATCGAGAGTTTGTTCGACGAGGTCAAAAAAAGGTACAGCAACATCTTCCGGGGTAACGAAGAGTTTACTTTATCAGACCGCGCCCTCTCCTTTATCGTTTCAGAATTGGCCAAATATGATTTTACCCGCACGGATGTGGATGCGAAGGGGATGGCCTACCAGGAAATTGTGGGTACCAACCTGCGGGGGGATCGGGGGCAGTATTTTACGCCGCGCCGCGTCGTCAATCTGGTGGTTGAGATGCTCGATCCCAAAGAAGGCGAACGGGTTCTCGACCCGGCGTGCGGAACCGGTGGCTTTCTGGTGGCGACATTGGGCTACATGCTTAAAAAATTTCGTCGCGAGCAGCAGATCATTGCAGGTCAGGAAGACACGGCAGAGTTTCTGAATGTCCATGAACAGTTGAGGGACTACGCCAGTAAAATGGTGTTCGGTGCTGATTTTGATCCCTTCCTGATCCGAGCTTCCCAGATGAACATGGTGATGGCCGGGGATGGCCGGGGGCATCTCTATCACATCAACTCGTTGGAGTTCCCAATTGGCCATTTGCCGCAGTTGGATGACGCAAAACGGGACATTCCTTTTGGCAGCATTGATGTGTTGATGACCAATCCCCCCTTCGGTTCTGACATCCCCATTACCGACAAGAACATCCTGCAACACTATGAACTGGCTCATCGCTGGGAACGGGATGGAGAGGGCGGATTTCGCAATACCGGGACGATACAGGGCAACGTCTCCCCGGAAACCCTGTTTATCGAACGCTGTCTCAAGTGGATCAAGCCGGGCACCGGACGCATGGGGATCGTTTTGCCCGATGGCATTCTGGGCAACCCGGCGGCAGAATATATTCGGTGGTGGATCATGCGGGAAGCGCAAGTTTTGGCCTCTATAGATCTGCCAGTGGAGGCGTTTATCGCCGAGGCCAATGTCAACATCCTGACCAGTCTGCTGTTTCTGAGGCGCAAGAGTGCGCAGGAAAAGAAGGCTGAGGCATTGGGCGGAGCGGAGGAATATCCGGTCTTCATGGCCGTCGTTGAAAAGGTGGGATACGATCGGCGCGGCAACCGCCTTTACAAGCGTACACCCGATGGCGAGGAGATCATCCAGGCCCGCGAGCATGTGGAGCGCATCCGCATTGGTGGACGTATGGTGGAACGGAAACTGAGCAGGAATGAAAAGGTGGATGACAACGACCTGCCCGTGGTTGCGGAGAAGTATCGTGCATTTCTCAAGGAGCAGGACGGATGATCACCCGCATTGAGGCCACGCGCTACCGCTGTCTGGAGCGGGTTGATGTGGATTTGCCATCCTTGGGCGTGTTGGTGGGTGCCAATGGGGCGGGGAAGAGTACTTTTCTTGATATACTGGGTTTGCTCGGCGATTGTCTGCGACAGAGAGATGTTTCCAAGGCATTTATTACCCGGCAGGATGATCGCGCTCCCAGATGTTCGGACCTGCGTGAATTGATCTTTTGTGGGCAAGGACATGATTTCATCCTCTCCATCGAGGCGCGCTTGCCGGATGCAGTGATTCGGCAATTGCTCCCTTCCCAGGGCAAGTCTATCCAAAACGATCCAAAACGGTGGTTGACCGCGATTCGTTATGAAATCCGTTTGGAACTGCACGAGGAACGGTCGCTTGTCGTTCGGAATGAATATCTTTTTCTGTTTTCCGAGATGTCCACTCCTCTGCGAGGAGCCGTGCGACTGCCTGGGGAGGTATCACACAGGAATGAATGGCGATTCATCATCCGGCGAGAGGATGGTTGTGACGCCGAATTTCGTGCCGAGACTCAGAAAAGTGGACGGGCTAGACCAGTCCATGTGGATGAAACCATGCTTGCCCTGCCGCGTGTGCAGTTTGAATCCAGAGAGGATTTCCCGGCGGCCTCCTGGTTGTTGGATCTGCTGATGGAAGGCACGCTGCTGTATCATCCGAACCTTGAGCGGCTTAAACAGGCTAGTCCCCCCGGATTATCCACCAAGTTGATGCCGGATGCCGCCAACTTGCCCTGGTTGGCCATGGCTTTGCAGAAAGACGATGAGTCTCGTTATGCCCTATGGGTCGAGCATGTCCGCACGGCTTTGCCGCAAATCAGGGAGATCCTGGTCCGGGAGCGTGAGGAGGATCATCACGCCTATTTTGTCATCACCTATACTGGCGGTCATAAAGTGACTTCATCCGGCCTGTCGGAAGGCACCTTGCAGATTCTTGCCCATACCATTCTGCCCTATCTGAACAATCTCCCTGCCATCATCCTGACCGAAGAACCCGAAAACGGGATTCATCCACGTGCCATTGAAGCGGTGCTCCAATCCCTCTCCTCGGTTTATGACGCCCAGGTGCTGGTCAGCTCCCATTCACCCGTGGTACTGGCCCACTGCAAGCTGGACCAGATTTTATGCTCCCGTCTGGAAGAGAATGGGGCAGCGACCATTATAACCGGGAACAAACATCCACGATTGGCCCAGTGGCATGGCCAAGTGGACCTGGGTGCCCTCTTTGCGGCAGGAGTGCTGGGATGAGGGATTGCGTGTTTCTTTTGGCGGACAGCAACATGAAGGGAGCCTTTGAAGGTTTCTTGTCCAGGGAGGTTTTTCATCGCGGTATCGGTTGCGGTCCGTTCCAGTTTGACGCCAACGAGGACCTGGTGGTCGCCTCTGGAGACAACGATCCTGGGCTTTTCACCAGGGGACATGAACTGTTGCGTCCCTATCAAAACACCCACCAGCACGCGATAATGGTATTGGATACCGCCTGGGATGGATCTCCCGGAGCAGAACGAATCAGGGACAAGGTATCCGCCAATATGCTGGAGTCCGGTTGGGAGCGAGATCGATTTCATGTGGTGGTCATTGATCCAGAACTTGAGGTTTGGATCTGGCAACAGAATCCCCATGTGGCCACGGCACTGGGATTTGAGAGTGTTGACGGCCTGATGGCAGACACTCTGCTGGTCGATGCCTGGATACGGGGTCAAGCCAAGCCCAAAGATCCGAAGGAAACCTTGGAAGCCATTCTCAAGAAAAAACGCATTCCACGCTCTTCCGCGATTTACAAAGGGATTACCAGCAAGGTTTCGGTGCGCCAGTGTCAGGATTCGGCGTTTCTGACCATGCTGGAAACGTTACGCGGGTGGTTCCCGGAGGTGACACTATGATTGTTAAAACCATTCCAAGCTCATGGTTAATCGAAGAGGAACATCGCCTGGATTGTGGCCCTTTCGTTAAAGGCAGCATTGAAGCGAAAAAAGTTATTGATGGAATGCGCTGTAAAAAAGATCGACTTGTCGATCTAACAAAAGGTGGGCTGGCTGGGATGTATCATGTTGGCCAAGATAAGATTGCATGGGTTGATGATTTCGAGCATGGTATGCCATTTTTGCGAAGTTCGGACATTCTTAAGGCAGATTTGTCAGATCAACCGTTTATTTCGAGAAAGCAGGTTCGTAATAATTATCTATTTCAATGCTCTGCTGGCACCACCTTAATTACCCGTTCTGGTTCTATTGGGAGGATGGTTTTTGCCCGGAAAGAAATGGAAGATATGGCCATTTCTCAAGACGTATTGAAAGTTGTACCGGATGAAAAGAAAGTTATATCAGGCTATCTGTATGCTTTCTTAAGTAGCAAGTATGGTGTTCCAATTGTAACTGGTGGGACGTTTGGATCGATTATTGTTCATATCGAGGCAGGCAATATCGCCAACCTACCCGTGCCGCGTCTGGGCGAGGTGGAGGAGCAGGCCCATGCTTTGGTTCAAGGGGCGGCGGATTTGCGGAGTGATGGGGCAAGACTTGTTAACGATACCACAAATCAATTGGCTGCCGAGCTAAATTTGCCCGAACTTCCAAAAAATTGTTTCTCACGTTTCGGAGTCTCAACCGTCTCGTCTGGTTATCTTCGGTCTCGATTGGATGCAACTTTTCATAGTACCTTTGCCTTGCAGGTTGAACAATCAATTCGTCAAGGAAAATATCAATCAGAAAAATTATCAGAAATTACAAGA
>CAIWLA010000725.1 GCA_903913345.1 uncultured Magnetococcales bacterium
AAATGTCTGGATGGAGTCCCAACTCAGGCTCTTCAATACACACCAACGGCGGCGGATTGGGATGACAAAGGATGGCAAGCAGACACAGATAGCGCAGCGTACCATCGGAGAGGCGCGTGTCCGGAACGCCGGTCACAAGACCTTCTTCCTGGAAGAAGACCTGCACCGTCCCCCCTTCAATCTGTACATCATAATCGACAATGCCATCGTACAGCACCTGGAGGGCCTCCAGAAAACGCGCCTTCACCACCAGGTCGCGCCGCAGGCGATTCAGTACCAGTCCAAGATTGCTGGCGTCCGGCTCCAACATATCGTTCGGCAGGTCGGTCTTCTGCGGGCGACGCGGGGCCGTGTCACGACCGAAGCTCCACTCACGGTACATGCAGATTTTTTGGAGTGTCTCGGCCAGGTAGGTGATTTCGGGATACTGATCGGGATCGCGACGCTGAGCGAGGATGGAACGGTCAACATCAATATTTTCCAGTTGCAGCGTGCGTTTTTTACCCTTTACCTTTACATTCAATGTTGGGCGACCGCCGTTGAAGCGGTAGTAAAAATAGAGATCGTGTTTGCCCGACTCTGGATGCTCGTTCTCAACCCGCTCATCGACGATTTCAAATCGCTGCCCCTTCTCCGTAAACGACAACCGGTAACGCAGATTGGATCCTTTGGGGTTGGCGACCACAAAATCCAGCGATGCGGTCGGTGTGCCCTTGGCTCCTTTCCAGAGCCAGTCACGCACACCGCCCCCTTCACGAATCGGTCTCAAAAATTGCTCCGGGGCACCACGGAGCAATTCAATGGACTCCAGCAGGTTTGACTTTCCCGAACCATTGGGGCCGATGATCACGTTCAACGGACCCAGCGGGATCTCCTCACTCGAACCACCAAAACTCAAAAAATTCTCCAGCTTGATGGCGTGTATCAACATGGCTCTTCCATCCTCATCGCCCCCCGACTATGCAAACCGCCACCCGTCACCCCTTGGGCTGATGGGTACTCCGCAGATACAGCTCCCGCAGTTGCAACGGATCCACCGACGACGGGGCCTGGGTCAGGAGGCAACCGGCCTTCTGGGTCTTGGGAAAGGCAATGACATCCCGAATGGAATCCACCCCCAGCAAAATGGCCACCAGACGATCCAAACCAAAGGCCAACCCCCCATGCGGAGGTGCGCCAAACTCCAGTGCCTTGAGCAAAAAGCCGAATTTTTCCTCCGCCTCTGCCGCCTCTATCCCCAACAGGGCCAACATTTTTTGCTGCATCTGGGGATCATGGATACGAATGGAGCCGCCCCCCACCTCCGTGCCATTCAAGACCAGATCATAGGCCTGGGACCGCACTTCATCCAGACGTTGATCCTCGGCCACACCAGAACCCTCCAGACGATGCACATCCTCCACCATGGGGGCGGTGAACGGATGATGGACCGCCACATGGCGACGGGCCTCATTGTCCCAATCGAGCAGAGGAAATTCCGTCACCCAGACGAAGGAAAAGGCGGTGTCATTCAGCATGTTCAGCTCTTTGCCCACCTTGACCCGCAACCGTCCGAGGGATTCGTTGACAATGCTGGCCCGGTCGGCCCCGAAAAAGAGAATATCCCCAATCTGCGCCCCCGTCGCGGCCATCATGGCCTCTTTTTCCTGCGCCGAGAAAAATTTGACAATGGGCGATTGCCACCCATCCTCTTGCCAGGGACCGTTCAACTTGATCCAGGCCAGCCCCTTGGCCCCATAAATGGCGACAAATTCGGTATACTCATCAATCTGCTTGCGCGTCAACTGGGCACCACCGGGCACCCTCAACACCTTGACCAGCCCGTGTTCACCCCGATTGCCCGTCTGATTGGCCGCCTGCGCAAACACCTTGAACCCCGTGTGACGCATGGCATCGGTGATGTCGGTCAATTCCAGGGGAATACGCATATCCGGCGCATCCAACCCATACCGCGCCATCGCCTCGGCGTAGGTCAAACGGGGGATGGGCAGCGGCAGGGTCTGGTGCATGGCCTCCTGAAACACCTCTCCCATCAACTGCTCGGCCACGGCCATGACATCCTCGGCGGTCACAAAGGACATCTCCAAATCGATCTGGGTAAATTCCGGTTGCCGATCCGCCCGCAAATCTTCATCCCGGAAACAACGGGCCACCTGAAAATAGCGATCATACCCGGCAATCATCAACAGTTGCTTGAACAACTGCGGCGACTGGGGCAGGGCATAAAACTGGCCCGGATTGACCCGCGACGGCACCAGATAATCCCGCGCCCCCTCCGGGGTGCTGCGGGTCAACATGGGGGTCTCAATCTCCAAAAATCCCGCCTCATCCAGGACAGACCGCACAGTCTGCGTCACCCGATGCCGGAATTGCAGATTTTTTTGCATCGGGGGACGCCGCAAATCCAGAAACCGGTATTGCAATCGGGTCATCTCCCCCACCCCCTCCTCGTCCAACTGGAAAGGCAAGGGCTGCGCCGCGTTGAGCAGCTCCAGATGATCCACATGGACCTCTATCATGCCGGTCGGCAAGCGGGGATTTTCCGTCTCCTGGGGACGCCGCGCCACCTCTCCCGATAAACGGACGACATATTCACTGCGCAACTCATGGGCCTGCTGATGAACCGCCGGGTGCCGTTCGGGACTGAACACCACCTGCACCAACCCGGTCCGATCGCGCAGATCAATAAAGATCACCCCACCATGATCCCGGCGGCGATTGACCCAACCACATAACGTCACCCGCTGACCGATATGACCTTCTCGAATCTCATTACAATAACCGCTTCGATTCATCCTCTGTTTCCTTGTGGTCCATTGTCGGTCTCACCCGCTGCCATATTCCCCTCGTCCGACAGATCCTCGTCCGACAGATCCTCGTCCGACAGATCCTCGTCCGACAGATCCTCGTCCGACAGATCCTCGTCCGACAGATCCTCGTCCGACAGATCCTCGTCC
>CAIWLA010000726.1 GCA_903913345.1 uncultured Magnetococcales bacterium
GACCGAAAAAGGGCTGCAAGAGTGGGTGGAGCCTCTTCTGTCCACGACATCCGCCGAAAAATGAGGAGCGAAGAGGGCATGTCTGGTCTGGAAGCCGATCTGATTCTGGTCTGGACCACCTTCCCGGAGGAGGCGTTGGCCATCTCGGTGGCCGACAGTCTGGTGGATGAACAGTTGGCCGCTTGTGTGCATGTATTGCCGGGTGGACGATCCGTCTATCGCTGGCAAGGCGAAATCCATCGGGATGCGGAATGGACCCTGCTGATCAAGACGAGGCAGGCGGTCTATCCCCGGTTGGAGGCCCGTCTGCGGGCACTGCATCCGTATGATGTCCCGGAAATTCTGGCCACCCCGGTGACCCGGAGTCTGCCCGCCTACCAGGAATGGCTGATGGCCGTTGTTCGAGAACCGTGAGGAGTATGGATGTGGAAAATGTCTCGGTGGCGGCCGCGTTGCTGGCTGGGCTGCTCTCTTTTGTCTCGCCCTGCGTCCTGCCGTTGGTACCCGCCTATATCAGTTTCATGACGGGGGTCTCCGTCACGGGGATGCGCACGGGGGAGGAGGGGGCGGGACGCTGGCAGGTCGGTCTGCACAGCCTCTTCTTCGTGTTGGGATTTTCCACCGTCTTCATTGCCCTGGGGGCCTCGGCCACCTTTCTCAGTCGCCTCTTGCTGCAACACATGCAGTTGTTTGCCCAGGTGGGCGGCGGTCTGATCATCCTCTTCGGGCTGCACTACATGGGCCTGTTGCGTGTGGATCTCCTCAACCGGGAGGCCCGATTCAATCCGCAAAAAAAACCGCCGGGTCTGCTGGGGGCCTATCTGATCGGTCTGGCCTTTGCGTTTGGCTGGACCCCTTGTGTGGGGCCTATCCTGGCCGGTATTCTGGCGATAGCCGGTGCCCAGGAGAGTGTCTATCAAGGGATTCTCCTGCTGGCGATCTATTCGGCGGGGTTGGGTATCCCTTTCATCCTGGCCGGATTGGCCATCAACCGTTTTTTTCAATTTTTCACCCGCATTCGCAGCCATTTGCATCAGGTGGAGAAGGTGTCCGGTGCCTTGCTGGTGGCGGTCGGTGCGTTGATACTGTTCGGCAGTTTTAATCAATTGTCCGTTTGGCTGATCCAGTGGTTTCCCTGGTTGGCCTCTGTGGGATGAGGGGGAGGCGCGTATGACGGGTTTTGCGGATCGGTTGATCGACCGGGCGATGGTCTGCCAATCGCGTGTGATTGTGGGTCTGGATCCGGATGTGGTCCACTTTCCCGCCTATCTCCAGGACCAGCTGCGCCGCCATCCCACCGAGGAGCAGTTGGAAGAGGTGGTGGTGGCGTTCAATCGGGTGGTGATTGAGGCGACGGCAACGGAGGCGGTCGCCTACAAACCGCAGGCCGCTTTTTATGAACAGTATGGACTGGCGGGCATGAAGGCATTGCAGCGGACCCTTGCCTTGCTGCGTGATCAGGGGCTGCTGGTGATCATGGACGCCAAGCGCAATGATGTGGCCCATACGGCGGGGGCCTATGCGACGGCCTGGCTTGCCCCGCGCCATCCCCTGTTCGGCACCCCCAATCCGTGGCAGGTGGACGCCATCACCCTCAACGGGTATCTGGGGAGCGATGGGATTTATCCCTTCCTGGAGAGCAATGCCGAGGCGGGGCTGTTTGTCCTGACCCGCACCTCGAATCCCTCGTCGGGTGAATTGCAGGATCTGCCCGTGTGGGAGGAGGGGATTGGTCGGGGGGCAACGGTGGCGGAAAAAATGGCTTCTCTTGTGCATGAGTGGGGTCAATCGGGGTTGGGTCGGCACGGTTTTTCGTCGGTGGGCATGGTGGTGGGGGCGACCTATCCAGAGGTGGCTGGCCGGTTGCGGCATATCGCGCCGAACGCCCTGTTTCTGATGCCCGGTGTGGGGGTGCAAGGGGGCACTTTGGAGGCGATTGTGGCCGGGGCCGGGGCGGGTGGCATGGGGGCGTATGCGGCGTCATCCCGTGGCCTGCTCTATCCCTTTCATCCAGAAGAGTTGGCGGACGCGCGCTGGTCGGAGCAGGCCACGGTGCGCATGGCCTCTGCCGCCCGGACCTTGCGCCGGGCCATTCAGGAAAAAGTGGGTTCTGCCTCGGCCCGGTGAGGGTACAGCACGGCGGATCCCCTCGACCGGGCAATCCACTGTGTACTCTGAAAAATACATTGCATTTTTCATTGGGAATTGTCATTCTAGCGGGCAAGTGTGCGTGTATGGGTTGGCCGATGGGAGAACGACAAGGTATAATACAGTTCTTACCTGTTGTTTTCTTTGTTGTTTTTTGGTGTCTGGATTGCCGACGTCCAACGTTGATCGGGAGGATGAGATGGCTGAGTTGGGTTTGCTGGGGCCTGCCGGGACGTTCAAGTCCAATCTTTTGGACTTGCGTCAGCAGCGTCAGGAGATTATCTCCTCCAATGTAGCCAATGCGAATACCCCTGGCTACAAGGCGCAACGGTTTGAATTTGAGAACGTTCTGAAGGATTCCCTGCCGCCTCTGGACGAGTTGCCCATGGCGCGCACGGCGGCGCAACATTTGCCCAAGGGTTATTCTGCTCCGGTGGCCGGGGAGCTTCAGGCGGTGGAGACCTCCGTTCCCAAGGGGGATGGCAACAGCGTGGACATGGAACAGGAGATGGCCCAGCAGGCGGCCAACCAACTGTTGTACAATTTTGCAGCACAATCATTGAACAGTCAGATTGGCACATTGCGTATGGTCATCACGGGCAATGTGCAGTAACACCCGATTGGGACAGACCAGGGGGTTGTGATGGATTTTTTGACATCGTTTCAAGTAACCGCCTCTGCCTTGACGGCGGAGCGTTTGCGGATGAATATAACGGCTGAAAATGTGGCCAACGCGCAAACGACACGCACGGTGGAGGGGGGTCCGTACAAGCGTCGGGATCCCGTCTTTGTGGCCCAACCGTTTGACGAAATGTTGAGCCAGGAGCAGATGGCCGGTTCGACCGGGGTGGCGGTTGAGCGGATCCATGTGGATGAGAGACCCCCGCGGCGTCAGTATGATCCGGGCCATCCCGATGCCAAGGCGGATGGCTATGTGGAGATGCCGAACATTGATACGGTGACGGAGATGGTCAACATGATGTCGGCGACCCATGCCTACGAAAACAATGTGACCGTGTTGAATGCTTCCAAGGCCATGGCCCTGAAGGCATTGGAAATTGGTCGTTAAGGGGGAGGTATACAGATGTCCATTCAGGGCGTTTCCAGTACCCCATTGCCCAGCCTGCTCTCTTCATTGACCACCGATGTGGTCAGCGCGGGGAAGGGGGGCGTTTGGGAGTCGTTTTCCACCATGTTGGCGCAACAGGTCAAGGAGACCGATCGCTTGCAGAAGGAATCCAGTCATTTGACTGAACGGGCCTTGTTGGGTAATGCCGGGGTGAGTATTCATGAAGCCCAGATTGCCAGTTCCGAGGCGGAACTGCATTTGCGCCTCTTGCTCCAGGTGCGCAACAAGGCTTTGGATGTGTACCACGAAATCATGACCATGCCGACAGCCTAGGCATGTCTGGCCTCTGTATGGTATTGGGCTGGCACGTGGTACGCACGATGGGGGGTTTTCACCGGTGTGAATGCCGTACATCCCGATATTATGCCTGTGGAAAAAATTGGGAAATGAAATACCATGGCTGAATCTCCTGCTGTTGTTCCGCAGACCTCTTCGAACCTGATGGATTCTGTGGTCCGTTTCATGTCGCAGTTGCCTTTGGGTGGTCGCAACGGTCTTTTATTGGCCATTGGGGCGACCGTATTGGCACTGTCCATCATGATCTGGTTCGCCACGCGACCCGCCTACAAGATGCTCTTTTCTGGATTGCCCCAGGAAGAGACAGGGCGCATCATCGAACATTTGAACAAAATGAAGGTTCCGTACCAGATTGGGCCGGGTGGTGCATCGGTGGATGTACCGGCGGATCGGGTCTATGACCTGCGTCTGGAGCTGGCCACCCAGGGGCTTCCCAAGCAGGGGACCGGGGTGGGTTTTGAGTTGTTTGACAAGGGCAACTTGATGGGGATGACCGATTTTGTGCAGCGCATGAACTACCAGCGTGCGCTGCAAGGGGAGTTGGCCCGTACCATCGAAAGCATCTCTGCTGTGCATACGGCTCGTGTTCATCTGGTTTTGCCCAAGCCCTCCCTGTTTGTCACCGAGGCCCGTCCGGCGACCGCTTCGGTCATCATGGAGCTGGCCCATCCCCTGCAGCCCAAGCAGGTGGAGGGGATTGTCCATTTGGTGGCGACGGCGGTGGAGGGGTTGGAAGAGAACAATGTGACCTTGCTGGATGGCAAGGGCAACCTGATCGCCGGTGGTCGCACCGCCTCGAAGGATGGCCGCATGGGGGCGGATGAGACCCTGACCATGCAGCAGCAGGTGGAAAAGGGGCTGGAGGATCGTGCCCAGGCCATGTTGGACAAGGTGATCGGGGTGAGTTCCAGCGGTGTCAGCAAGAGCATTGTGCGCATTACCGCCGAGTTGGATCTCTCCCGTACCGAACGCCAGGAGGAAATTTTTGATCCGGTTGGTCAGGGTGGCGTCCCCCGCAGTGAGCAATCGGTCAACGAGAGCAGTCGGGGTGATTTTGGGGTGGGTGGTACGCCCGGTGTGCGTGCCAACGATGCCAACGATGCCGCCAAGAGCGGGGGCAACGGCTCTTCACAGGTGCGCAATACCGAACGAGACACCACCAACTTTGAAATTTCCAAAACCGTCAACAAGATCCTGATGCCGGTAGGGACCATCAAACGTCTCTCGGTGGCGGTACTGGTGGATACACCGGAAGAGAGTCCGACCGGTGACAAAACGGGCAACAAGAAACGTTCCGAAGAGGAGATGGCGCGCCTGCAAAAGATTGTCGAGCGGGCGGTGGGGTTTGACGGCAAGCGGGGCGATACCATTGAGATGGCCAGTGTACCGTTTGAACGGGTGCTGACCTCGGAAGATACGGCTCCCCGGTTTTGGCAGTCTGCCGAGTTCTGGTTGCAATTGGCGTTGGCCATTGCCATCCTCTCGCTGCTCATTCTGGTCCTGAAACCGATGATGACCGAGTTCCTGATGGGGGAAAGGGTGGCGGAGAGTACGGGTATTCCGGCGGCGGTGGCGGCGTTGGATCAGCAATTGGTGGCCGAGGGTGTGGGTGCCATGCCGTCTGAAGAGCCGTTGCGGGTACGGACACCAGACCGCAGCATCAAAATGACCCAACAGATGATCATGGACAACCCGGAAGAGGCGAGGGAGATCATCCGCAGTTGGATGGCGCAGGAATAAAACCGGTTGCTTGGATACAACATCTTGACCATTGGCTGGATGCGTGGTTGATGCAGACGGATGGGGTTGCGTATGGAAACACAGGGATGGGAAAGCGGTGGGGGTGATTCGGTTTCCCGTCGCGGGGCACCAAAGATGCGGTTGAGCGGCAAGGAGAAGGCGGGTATTTTTCTCCTGTCGTTGCCGGATGAGGATGCCAAAAGGATCATGGAGGGGATGCAGGAAAACGAGTTGCGTGAGCTTTCCCGGGTCATCTCCCGCATGGGTGTCATGCCGCCGGATGCGGTGCAGGCGGTGCGGCAGGAGTTTCTTGACAAGTTTGAACTGAAAATGTTTGACGTTCGTGGTGGCCAGAACAAGGTGAAGGATCTGCTGACCAAGACGTTGGGCAAGGATCGTGCCCGTCAACTGTTGAAGGATGTGCAGTCTGGTCCGAAGAGTACCCCCTGGGAGGTCTTGAATGCCATGGAACCGGCCCTGGTGGCCACCTTTCTGGCCAGCGAGCATCCCCAGAGTGTCTCCCTGATTGTGTCGCAGTTGCAACAGGAACATGCGGCCCTGGTGATCGACCATTTGGCCACCGAGATGCAGCAACAGGTTGTCTATCGGATGGCCCGGATGAATACCCTGCCGCCGGGTGCCCTGGAGGATATTGAGGCCTCTCTGTTGACCGAATTGAATGCCCTGGGTGTGGCCCGCAGCGGTCGGCAACAGGAGGGTGGTGGGACCAAGAAGGTGGCCGAACTGCTCAACCTGATGAGCCGGGAGATTTCGGACAAGTTGTTGGCCTATCTGGACGAAGAGGACAATCCGCTGGCGGAGAGTGTGCGCAAGGAGATGTTCCTGTTCGAGGATCTCCTGCTCATGGACGATCGCAGTTTCCAGACGTTGCTGAGAGAGGTTTCCAACGACGAATTGCTGACGGCCATGAAGGGGGCCGACGATCGGCTCCGGGAGAAATTTTTCCAGAACATGTCCGAACGGGCGGCGGAAATGTTGCGCGAGGATCTGGAACTGCTCGGTCCGGTCAAGGTGGTCGATGTGGAAACGGCCCAGCAGGCCATTCTCAAGGCGGCGCGGCGTCTGGAGGCGGAAGGTTCCATTGTGATCATGGGCAAGGGTTCCGATGACCTGGTGATGTAGTCGTTGGGATATTGCGGGCGAGAGGAAGGCAGCAATGGCGGTTTTCTTGGACGGGATCATCAAGCAAGAGGCGTTGGATGTCTTGCCGCAACGGGTCTCCTTCCAGGATCTGGTCGGGGATGACCGGCGAAATCAGGGGGAGATGTTTGTCCGCTTTTTGCCCGGTGGTCGTCTGCCTGAGCGGCCGGAAGAGCGCGAGCCACCGGAAATCTCCGAAGAGGAGTTGCATCAGAGGCGTCTGGAGACCATTGAGCGGGAGACCTATCAAAAGGCCTTTGCGGCGGGCGAGGAGGCGGGTCTGGCTCTGGGCGAACAGACGATGGAGCACGAGATGGCGCGTCTCTTGCCGCAGTTTGAGTCGGTGCTGCGGCAGTTGGATGCCCTTCCCAAGCGGGTTTTTGCCAGTGCCGAACGGTTTTTGGTGGAAACCGCCATCATGATGACCCGTGCGTTGCTGGCCCATGAATTGACGATCAATCCCGAGGAGATTGCCCATCGGGTGCGGCGGTTGCTCGAACAGTCTGCCGGTCGTCGGGATATTGTCATCCATCTGGCCCCGGACAATGCCGCCTTGTTGCAAAATTCCGGTGAGTTTGAGTCGTTGCGGATTGAAGAGGACCCTTACATGGCTCTCGGATCGGTGCGTATGGAGAGCGATTTTGGGGGCATCGAGGATAATCTGGAACGGCAGTTGGCCGAGATGGAAGCGGGTTTGCGTGATTATTTGCAGGATCGTCTGCAAGCCAGTGGTTGTGATGATTTAGCCCTTTCTGCCCGGCAATTTGCCGAGCGGGCCTCGAAGCGTCCGTTGTCCCTGCCTGTCAAAAATCCCTCTTCCCAGGAAAGACCCTTGGCACACTCGCCCATCTCTGCGGATGGGGAGGGTTTTCCCCGTCCTGTTCAGCCGGTGCAGTTGGGGGATATTGCGGGTGCCCTCGCCGATGGTCACGATCAGGAGGCGGCCTGGGTGGATGAAGGGGGTGCGGTCGCGGAGTCGTGGGAGGAGGAGGTTTCCTGCATGGACGAGACGATTGTCTCGACGGCCACGGGTCGGGTGGGTGCCGGGCAATGGGGTGGGGGTGAGGAGGCCGATTTCCGTGCTCAGCCTGATGCCATGGAAGAGATCGAGCCGGTTGCAGTACAGCCGTTGTCCCGTGACGATGAAAACGTTTGATATTCCCTGGGCCGATTATCAGGCATCGGCGCGGGCCGGTTTGGGTTTGTTGCGCACGGGCAAGGTTTCCCAGGTGGTGGGGTTGCTGGTGGAGGGGGATGGGCCAGCGGCTTCGATTGGTGACATGTGTGAGATTTTCCCGGAAAACGGGGACCACCCGATCAAGGCGGAGGTGGTGGGATTTCGCAACAAGGCGTTGTTGTTGATGCCTTTGGGTGCCTTGCGTGGCATTCATCCGGGCAGTCGGATTGTCTCCCATGGTCGCCCGGAAGATGTGGCGGTGGGCGAAGGTTTGTTGGGACGGGTGATTGATCCGATGGGGGGGCCTTTGGATGATGGTCCCCTTTTGGTGCTTTCGGAACGGATGCCGTTGTATGCGGATCCGGTCAATCCCATGGTGCGTCGCCGTATTGACACGGTTCTGGATCTGGGGGTACGGGCCATCAACGGCCTCTTGACGGTTGGCCGGGGGCAGCGGGTTGGCATCTTTTCCGGGTCTGGTGTGGGCAAGAGCACCCTGTTGGGCATGATGGCGCGTTATACGGCGGCGGATATCAATGTGATCGCGCTGGTGGGGGAGCGTGGTCGTGAGGTGGTGGAGTTTATTGAAAAGGATTTAGGCCCGGAGGGGATGGCGCGTTCGGTGGTGGTGGTGGCCACCTCCGATCAACCGCCCTTGTTGCGTTTGCGGGCGGCCTTTCTGGCGACGGCCATTGCCGAATATTTTCGTGCCAAACAGAAACATGTCTTGTTGTTGATGGATTCCGTGACCCGTTTTGCCATGGCGCAACGGGAGGTGGGTTTGACCCGTGGCGAGCCACCCACCACGCGCGGGTATCCCCCTTCCACCTTCATGTTGTTGCCTCGTCTATTGGAGCGGACCGGGCGGGACCATGGCGATGGGAGCATTACGGGGCTGTATACCATCCTGGTGGAGGCGGACGATCTGCAAGATCCGATTGCGGATGCGGTTCGGGGTATTCTGGATGGTCATATTGTCCTCTCCCGCACCCTGGCGGCGGCCAATCAGTATCCGGCGATTGATGTCCTGGAATCCCTCTCCCGTTTGATGGAATCCCTGGCCGATCCCAAGCAAAAGCGGTGGGCGGGTCGTCTGCGGGAGGCCCTGGCCACCTACAGTCGGGCCGAAGATATGGTCAATATTGGTGCCTATGCCGCTGGCAGCAACCCACAGATCGACAATGCCCTGAAGCTGATCACCCCCATTCGTAATTATCTGCGCCAACCGGTGGAACAGGGGTGTACCCTGGAGGAGAGCATTCGGCAACTGGGGGTGATTTTTCCGGGGTCGGCGTGAAGGATGCGTTGGTTGGCCTTTCACGGGAGCCCCGATCCTTTTGTGAGGAGACGCGCAGCATCGAGTTCAGGGAGCATGGCCATGTTGAAAAGCTACGAAGCGGTTCTTGATCATGGTACCATTCGCTGGTTGGGTGCTCCGCCTGCTGTCGAGGAAGCACGTCTCATTATTACCGTATTGCCCGAAAAAGCCACAAAAGACCAGAACGGTCATCCGTGCCGTCGACCACCGGAAGGGATGAAAGGCAGACTACGTATCGTGGGTGATATGGTCACCTCGCCCTACTCCGAAGAAGAGTGGGCATCCATGTTCGAACGGACCTCTCGGCAACTCGAAGGTGAACCAGAGGCTTTCAAATGATGGATTCCGAGTGTTGATTCTGGATACGCACATCTGGATTTGGTGGGTCAACCAGGATGCGCATCTGCCTGGGGTGATTGCGAAGCGAATCGAGCGGGGTGGAGAAAGGTTGGCCATCTCCAGCGCATCGATTTATGAGGCATTGCTGCACATTCGACGTGGACGTCTCATTGTCGAAGGGCCACCGGACGAGTGGCTTCAGATCGCCACCGAGGATGCTGAGATCACGATTCTGACATGGAGAACAAAGAGAGTTTCAACGGATACACGCTGTCTGTCTGGCAGGATGCCGATGGAGACTGGATGGCCTGCCTGGAGGAGATGTCATCCATCTCGGTATTTGGTGCGTCTCCAGAAGAGGCTGTGTCAGAACTCAGCATGGCGTGGGCGGCCGCCAAGGAGAGCTTTATAGCCAACGGGGAGGCCGTTCCGGTCGCTCCAAGCCGCAAACAATACGGCGGGCATTTCAATGTCCGAATCGCAAAAACACGGCACCGCAGGCTGGCTGTTGAGGCCGCAAGGGAAGGGGTCTCACTCAATTCGCTGGTGGCTGGCAAGTTGTCAGCCACCACATCGGTTTAATCATGCCGACACCTGGCTGCATTTCCCCCTACACCGCCTCCCTTCTTCGCACAAACCGGATATGATTGGCGCGATAGGTGGCATCGCGTCCGGGTGTCACCTCGAATTCGATCAGATCGCCAGGGGCCGGGGTCTGTTCCGGGTCCGCCAGTTCGGAAATGTGCAGATAAATATTGTTGCGCCGACACTTGGCAAAACCATACCCCTTGTCGGCAAAATAGACGGTGACAATGGCCTGTTCGGTGGTCCCCAACACCAGATTGTCGCCCGTTTCGGCCTGCTGGGAGAGCTTTTCCCCCTGGTGCAGCGTGATCTCCGTGGCAATCAATCCCTCGGTATCCGATCCCGACCCCACCACAAATTCCACCACATCATGGACCTGCAACGGCAGATCACGACTGATATGGGGCAAAATAAAAAAACGAATCACCTCAGATGCCTGATTTCGAATGGAAATATGACCGGAACCATTGGCCTCCAGTGAGGCAATCTGGCCGATCAGACGACTCCCCATCACCAGTACAGAACAGGCCTGCGGGCGACCCTCCTTGCCGGGCTTGATCACAAATTGCACCGGATCATTCTCCTGAATGACCGCCTGTCCAACGACATAACTCATATGGAAGTAGACTTCTTTGTATTCGTTCTCTTCCGTATAATACTGGATAAATCCAAACCCCCTCTCCCTTTTGAAGGCCGTGATGGTGCCAAAATAGAGGGCTTCCGCCTCTGGAGGGGGTGTTTTGTCCACTCGGCACTCGCCCATCGGATGGGTGGTCAGATAGTGGGTGGGGGTGGCTTGCCAAAAAATGGAGTCGCTGCGGACGGTGCCTTTGATGCCGTGCAGCGGGCAGGGGGGCAGTTCGACAAAGTAGCCCTCCAGGGGACGTTGCTGCCGGAGACCCGCCTGGGAATGGATTTCAGGCAGTTCCGGGGCGGAGTCGGGGGAACGGTGCAACAGGATGGCATGGCCGTGCGCCCGGTCGCAGAGGGCCTGGGCAATATCCACCGCCGTGCTCAGATAGTCGAACACCCCCTCATCCACGGCCAACCGTACAAAGGAACCCGTGGCGATCCCCATTTTTCCGGAGAGGCCCGTTTCCGCATAGGGCAACCGTTGGTGCAATGCCTCCTGAATCTCGATGGCGGCCTGCACCGCCAGGGCCGGTTGCTCGAAGGCCGTCAGGAGTCCATCGCCCAGGGATCGGACCATTTCACCCTGCCTGGCCTGGATCACCTCTTTGGCAATGGTGTAAAAGGCGGTGAGCAACCGCGCCCAATCCCCTCCTGCCAGAGCGGTTTTCAAGAGATCGGCATTGTGAATACGGACGCAACAAAAGGTCTTGTAAGGGGTGGTGATCATGGGGGTGTGGAACCATCTCCTGCCGGATGTGGCGTTGTCTGGGGTGGCTGGGTGGCCGTTTGTCGGCGTGCGGACTGGATCACCACTGGTTCCACCGGGACATCGCCGCTCTTGGTCTTGACGGTCGCGATGCGATCCAGCACCTCCATTCCCTGCACCACTTTGCCGAAGACGGCATAGCCAAAGTCCCGACTGCCATGATCCAAAAAGGTATTATCGACCACGTTGATAAAAAACTGCGCCGTGGCACTGTCCTTGGCCGAGGTGCGCGCCATGGCGAGGGTGCCGCGCCCGTTTTTCAGGCCGTTGTCGGCCTCATTGCGAATGGCCGGTTGGGTGGGCTTTTGCTGCATGTCCGGGGTAAAACCACCACCCTGAACCATGAAGCCCTTGATGACCCGATGGAAGATGGTGCCATCATAAAAATGGGCATCGACATAATCGAGAAAATTTTTGACGGAAATCGGTGCCTTTTCCGCATCCAACTCGATGGTTATATCGCCCAGGGAAGTGGTCAGAACCACCATGGTATGTTCTCCTGTCTGAAGGTGTGGGTGCCCGGCCTCTGGATGGTCGGCATGGGCGAATGATGAGATGAACAGTGTCAACAGGGATAAAATACTATAAAAAAGGCGACGAATCATGGTCAAAAGATCTCCGGTTTCAGAGGGTAAAGGCTGGCAGGGCGCGGGGCGTCCAATCGGGGCAGTTTATGCGTTGTTCAGGGTTCCCGTCAATGCTGTCACGTGGGCAATTTGGTGTTTTTCAAGATAAAGGGCAATGCCGGTGGCGATTTCCCCCCCCAGCAGGGGATTGCGGAACAAGGCGGTGCCGATGCCGATGGCACTGGCCCCCACCACCAAAAATTCGATGGCATCCTCGGTGGAGGCAATGCCGCCCTGGCCGATGATGGGAATGCCGTGAGGGGCCGCCACCTGATGCAGTTGCCACACCTTGAGCAGGGCGACCGGTTTGATGGCTGGCCCGGAGAGTCCCCCCTGTCGATTGCCCAGGATGGGGCGTCGGGTGGTACTATCCACGGCCATGCCCATCAAGGTGTTGATGGCGGAGAGGGCATCCGTGCCCGCCTCGATGGCGGCGGTGGCGATGGGGCGGATATCGGTGACGTTGGGGGAGAGTTTGGTGATGATCGGTTTGGTGGTGGCCTGGCGCACGGCGGCCACCACCTGGGCGGCCGTGCGGGGGTCGGCCCCGAAGGCCGCGCCCCCCTCTTTGACGTTGGGGCAGGAAATATTGATTTCGATGCCATCGACCGGGCTGTCATCAAACAGTCGGGCCACGGCGGCATAGTCGTCGATCGTGGATCCGGCAATATTGGCGATCAGGCGGGTGGGCAGGTGGGCCAGTCGGGGCAGAATCCGATCGATCACAAAACGGGCACCGGGATTTTGCAGGCCGATGGCATTGAGCAGACCGCAGGGGGTCTCTGCCAGTCGGGGGGGCGGATTGCCCAGGCGGGGTTCCAGGGTGGTCCCCTTCAAACAGAGGGCACCGATGGAGGCAAAATCAAAGCCGTCCAAGGTGGCCAACTCTTCGCCAAAGCCCACGCAACCGGAGAGCAATATCACGGGATTGGTCAGAGGAATGCCCGCCAGGTTGAGGTGCAGGGCCTCGTTCATCGTTGTCGTGGGTGTCTTGCTATTGCGGGTCCAGGGGGATCATCCCCCTGGTGGGGTCCAGGGGCAACGCCCCTGGTGGGGTTCGGGGCAAAGCCCCGC
>CAIWLA010000727.1 GCA_903913345.1 uncultured Magnetococcales bacterium
CAATATGAATCCATCTGCAACTTTATCCAGGATGTCTACTACCGGATGGATATGCAGGGAAACATTCTCTTTGTCAGCCCTTCCTGCCATAAATTGCTTCTGTATCGCCCGGATGAGTTGCTGGGCACCCCGTTTTCGGAGTTGACCACCACCCCGGACGCCTTCCAGGAGTTGCTGGATATTTTAAAAATTGCCCCGGTGGTCCATGACTTTCATTTATTGCTCCATTGCAAGCGTGGGCGACAGGTGTCGGTCGTTTTGACCGCCAAGCGGGTGTTGGGGGCCGATGGCGATTCGGCGACGATTGAGGGGATTTTCCGGGATGTCTCCGAACGGGATCGTCTCGACACCTTGCTGGAGGAGCGCACCCAGAGCTACCGCCATTCCCTCTCCCGACTGGAACAGTTGAAAATGGCCACCGATCAGCATGTCCTGGTCAGCGTGGTGGATCCCGAAGGTCGTATCCTCTCGGTGAACGATCCCTTTTTGGCCGTCAGTCGGTATGACAAGGCCGAGTTGCTGGGTCAGGATCATCGCATTCTCAATTCCGGATATCATCCGAAATCCTTCTTCAAGGAGATGTGGCGGACCATCCTCGGTGGTTCGATCTGGCGCGGCGAGATTCGCAATCGCAAAAAGAATGGCGATTTTTTCTGGATCGATTGCTCCATTGTCCCCTGTCTGACGCCGTTGGGCCACCCTTTTCAATATATCTGTGTCGCCACCGAGATCTCTTCCCTTGTCCGTACCCGGTTGCGCCTGGAGCGCAATCGCGCCTTTTTGCACCGCGTCATCGATGCCATGGGGGAGGGGGTCATTGTCATGGATCTGCAGGGAGACTTGTTGAGCCTCAACCAGGAGGGAGAACGGTTGCTGGGTTGGCGTGAGGCGGAGTTGATCCATCGGAATGTCCATGAGGCCATCCATTCCAAACGACCGGATGGCAGTCTGCTCCCCGTCGAAGAGTGCATGGTCCATCAGAGTTTGCTGGGGCGGATTTTTCGGGTGGAAAATGACCATTTTTTACGGAAGGATGGCTCTTTTCTGCCGGTTTCCCATGTCACCTCTCCCCTGCGCGATGACCAGGAGATGATCGGTTCGGTGGCCATTTTTCATGACAACACCCGTGCCCGGAAACGGCTTGCGGATCTGGAGCTTACCCGTGATATCGCCCTGGAATCCGCCCGTCGCAAGTCCGAATTTTTGGCCAACATGAGCCATGAGATCCGTACCCCCATGAATGCCATCATCGGCATGAATGACCTGCTCATGGATACCCCGATGAATGAGGAACAGGAGGAGTTTACGGAAATCATTCGGGATTCGGCCAAATCATTGCTCTCCCTGATCAATGATATTCTGGACTTTTCCAAGATCGAGGCGGGCAAGATTGATATTGAGGAGATCGAGTTTTCTCCGGTGACGGTGGTCGAGGGGTGTGCCGAGTTGCTGGCTGCCCAGGCGCACGAGAAGGGTTTGTCATTGATGACCTTTATCTCGCCCCATCTCCCGAAAATATTGAAAGGGGATCCGGGCCGTCTGCGGCAGATGATGCTCAACCTGCTCAACAATGCGATCAAATTTACGGAGGAGGGGGAGGTTGTCGTCCGGGTGCAATCCGTCGATACCCCAGCGGCCATGGCGAACGAGGGACGGATCCTGGTGCGGTTTTCCGTCACCGATACCGGCATCGGTCTGCCGGATGAGGTCAAGGAACGGTTGTTTGAACCCTTTACCCAGGCGGACCGCTCCACGAGCCGTAAATTTGGGGGCACCGGTCTGGGTCTGGCCATCTCCAAACGGTTGGCCGAGTTGATGGGGGGCACCATTGGCACGGATGTGGAACGGGACAAAGGGACCACCTTCTGGTTCCATATTCCGTTGCACCGCGCCCAGCAAGTCGCCCATCAGGAAGGGAGTGATGACGCGTTGCTGTCGGGTGTGCCCATCCTGACGGTTTTGGCGAGTCAGACCGATCAGGAGATTCTGGACAGCTATTTTCGTGCCCAGGGGTTGGTTCCCCAGGGTTGTCTTTTGCCAGACCAGAAGGATCGTCTCCCCCTGGGGGAGATTCTGGGCGGGTTTCCCCCTTTTCCGCTGGTGGTGATGACCTTGACTCTGGAAGACATGCACAATCCCGCGCTGTTTCGGGCGCCGGAGATCGCCCGGATCACCGATCCGCCCTCCAGACCGCTGGTGCCAGCGGATCCCGCCACCCACTGGATCGCGCTCCTGGATGGCGAGGACAAATCGTTGCGCGAGTTTGCCTTGGCCTCCGGGTTTGCCGCCTGTCTGGTCAAACCGGTCCGCCAGGAGGAGTGGTTGCACTGTTTGACCCATCTGTTGATGCCCGCCGAGACCACCGATTCCCCCTCTGAGCCGACCCAATGGCCAGCCGATCTGACCGAGACTTCCGCCACGTCGGCCTCCTATGATGCCCTGGAGTCGGGTAAATTGTTGCTGCTGGTGGAAGACAATCCGGTCAATCAAAAGGTCACGCTGTTGCAACTGAAAAAGCTGGGCTATGCCGCCCACGCCGTCAGCAATGGTCGGGAGGCGGTGGACGCGGTGGCCAATCTGCCCTATGCCCTGGTCTTGATGGATTGCCAGATGCCGATCATGGACGGTTTTGAGGCCACCCATGCCATTCGCAGAATGGAACAGGCCTCTTTGCGCCACACCCCCATTGTGGCCATGACCGCCAATGCCATGAAAGGGGATCGGGAACGGTGTTTGCAGGCGGGCATGGATGATTATTTGAGCAAGCCTGTCGCGCCGGATACCCTGATGAAAAAGCTGCAATACTGGATTCCAAAGGGTTCCTGTGAGTTGCCCGCCATTGAGATTCAACAATTGCGTCAGCTTTTTGGGGAAGACGACGACATGGTTCAGGAGCTGCTGCAACAGTTTCCGGACTCTGCACGGGAGTTGCTGGATCGCCTGTGGCAAGGGATTCAGGAGAGGGACGTGGCGACCCTGAATGATACGGCCTTTGAACTGCAGGAGGCGTGTGCCAATATGGGGGCCATGGGGATGTCAGCGGCCGCCCATGCCCTGGAACGGACCATCGCGGCCCGGGATTGGGAAAAATCCCGGACGGCCATGGAGCAGCTCGAACGGGTTTTCCACCAAGTGGAACGGTATGTCCAAAATTATAAATCCCTCCATCCATAAGGAGCAGATGTGCTGGAAGATTGGCAACACCGGGGCAATGAGAGGGAAGTCATGGCGTTGGTCATGGAGATTCGGGCGCGTACCCGGCAGTTGCTGGATCTCCCGGTTCTGCCCGACCACCAGGAGTCGCTGCGTCACCTGGATGCGGCGGCGCAGGCCCTGATGGCCCTCCTGGCTCCCGATGACACCCTTCAGACGGTTGTGGATACCGATCGGGGGGATCCGGTGGATCTGGACGACGGTTCGGAACCGGATGCCGCATCGGTCTCTGCCACCCCCTCTGCCCATCCCCTCCATCTGTTGCTGGTGGAGGACAATCCCCTTACCCAGAGATTGATGTCCCGCTTGTTGGCCTCGCGCAACCATCGGGTCACGCTGGCCAATCATGGCCAGGAGGCGTTGGTGTTGATCCAGGAGGGACGGTTCCAGGCCGATCCCTTTGATCTGGTCCTGATGGATATACGGATGCCCGTCATGGATGGTTTTGAGACCACGCTGGCCATCCGGCAATGGGAAGCCGAGATCCACGCAGAGGTGGCCTCCGGGAATGCGCCGCTGGGCATTTGCCACCGACGGCTGCCCATCATGGCCGTCAGTGCCCTGACCGGCGCAGAGGATCGACGACGTGCCGCGCAGGTTGGCATGGATGGGTTCCATGGCAAACCGGTGCAGGCCAATCAACTGTTTGCCGACATGGAGCGACTGGTGCCCCATTCTTCCCCGGTTGCAGAGGCGGGTGAGCCATCGCCTCCCATGGCCTCTGCCACGACCGCCGAGGCCCCCCTGGAGATTACCCTGGATATGGGGTCGTTGCTCAAGACGGTCGAAAACGATTATGGCCTGCTGGAGGAGATTGTGGTCCTCTATCGCATGGATGCCCCCAAGCAGTTGCAGCGCATCCGGGATGGTATTGACCGTCAGGATGCCGATCTCGTGCGCGAGGCGGCCCACTCCCTCAAGGGGGCTTCGGGGGCCTTCGGGAATACGCCCACCTACACCCTCGCATTTCAACTGGAACAGGCGGGACGCCACCGGGATTTGAGTCAGGCCGATGCCCTCCTGGTTCAGTTGCACCGTTCGATCGCGGCACTCGAAAGGGCACTGGATGCGGAACTCAGCAAGAACGATCATAAACAATAGACTCCAATCAATGGGAAACCGTGCGGTGAAACTGATTCAACCTTTTGCGGGATGGCGGCCCCGGCCCGGTTCGGCACCGAGGGTGGCCGCCCCTCCGTATGATGTCCTCTCCAGTGCCGAGGCCCGTCAGCGGGTGGCGGGCAACCCGGACTCTTTCCTGCATGTCTCCAAGGCCGAGATCAACCTGGATCCCGCGCTGGCCCCGGATGATGATCGGGTCTACCAGACGGCCAGGGAACGGTTTGAACAGATGCGCCGTACCGGGCTTTTGGTCCAGGATGCCACCCCCTGCCTGTATATTTACCGTCTGGCCGTGGGCCAGCGGGAGCAGGTCGGCGTGGTGGTGGCGGCCTCGGTGGCGGCCTATCGTGACAATCGCATTCGCAAGCATGAACTGACCCGACCGGACAAGGAAAATGATCGGACCCGTCTGGCAGAGGCCCTGTTGGCCCATTCCGGTCCGGTCTTTTTGATCCACCGCCAGACCGCCGAACTCGATGCCCTGGTGGCCCGGATCCGGCAGTCGGCCCCGCCGGACGAGGCCTTTCAGGCCGACGATGGGGTCCATCACAGCCTGTGGGTGGTGCGGGATCCTGGACAGATTGAGTCGTTGGTGACCCTGTTTGAAGAGCAACCCCGTCTGTATATTGCGGATGGCCATCACCGTTCGGCGGCCGCCGCCCGGATCTGTGTCACCCGGCCCGCCGCCGATCGTTTTCTTGCGGTCTCGTTCCCGGAGAATCAACTGAAGATTCTCGATTATAATCGAGTGGTTCGGGACTTGAATGGCCTGACGGTTCCCGCCTTTTTGCACGAGGTGGGTCGGCGTTTTCATCTCACCGCCAGCGTGGAGGCCGTGCGTCCCGATCGTGCCCACTCGTTTGGGCTTTATGTCGCCGGGCAGTGGTATCGGTTGGAGTTGGCCCCTGAATATCGGGATGGCACCGATGCCGTCACCCGATTGGATGTGGCCCTTCTGGATCGGCATCTCTTGCAGCCCGTGTTGGCCATTCATGATTTGCGCCGGGATCAGCGGATTGATTTTGTGGGTGGCATTCGGGGCATGGCCGCGTTGGAGGCTTTGGTGGATTCGGGAAAAATGGCGGCGGCCTTTTCCCCTGTTTCCCACCCAGTTGGCCGAATTGCTGGCCGTGGCCGATGCCGACCAGATCATGCCCCCCAAATCCACCTGGTTTGAACCCAAACTTCGGGATGGATTGGTGGTGCAGACGTTTGATTAGTCGTTGATGATTCTATTTTTCACCAGCCTGCAGGAGTATTTTATGCAAGTTCAGCGACAATTTGTTGAAGTCACAAACCGGCAGGTGGTTATTGAATTGCCCGAGTCTTTTATCAATCATCGCGTTGAATTGATTGCTCTGACAATGGATAATGAAACCACGCTGGCACCAAAGCGACGCCAGCCCCATCCAGAAATCGCCGGGAAAGGCCGGACATTGGGTGATCTGATTGATCCCATCGTGGATGAGGGTGATTGGGAGTGCCTTAAATGATTGTGCTGGATAGTCATGTCTGGTATTGGTGGATCAATCTTGAACATGACAAACTGTCATCCCGCATGATTTAAATAATCGAAAACGCGCCTCGTGTAGGGGTTTCGTCGGTCTCTTGTTTTGAACTGGCTCTGGCCCATCGTCGTGGCCGTCTGGAATTGCCGCTACCCCTGCGCGATTGGTTCTCGCGCGCCTTGGATGGGTCCGATGTGGCGTTGTTGCCACTGACGGCAGAGATCGCAGCACGGGCTGTCGAGTTGACGAGCGTCCACCGAGACCCTTTTGACCGTATCATCATGGCCACCACGATAGAACGGGATGCCAAACTGGTCAGTGTCGATGGTCACTTTTCCACCTACCCGGAAATGGTGGGTAGATTGATTGGTCGCACGAGATAATCTGGTTGGTAGGCCAAAAAGGGATAAAGTTATAAGTATCATCGGCCAAATCGGGAAACAAACCCAGGCCCGGGGCCGCTTCACCCATCGACGGCGTGTTCCAGACCCTTTTTGACGGGGTGTGAAATGTTATTTCGAAAATACAAGAGCGAAATCTCCATCGAAGAGTTGTTGGCCAACCCGACGGCTCCCCTGTTGATCGATGTGCGGGGCAGTACGGATTTTGATCCTTCCATTCCCGGATCAAAAAGGGTTTACTTGCTGGATATTGAGGAACGGACCAGGGAGTTCGAGCAGCGGTTTGCCACGCAGATGGCCACCCGCCCCCTGCTGCTCTATTGTGCCAAAGGGGAGGGCAGCGGCTACCTGGTTGATCTCTTTTCCAGAAAGGCGCGGGTGCACAATCTGGCTGGCGGCATGGCCTCCTATCTGGCCACCATCTCCCGTCTGCTCCATGAACATCCGTACCGGGACTCGGCAAAACGGGAGGAGACCATGACCCAATTGTTGATGGCCTTGACCAACCGCCAGACCGATCCGGCCACCTTCGCCACCATCATCGATCGTCTGCTGCGCTCCTCCCCGAATCCGGAATTCAGGAAACTGGTTGCGGGCGGTTTTAATTCTTCGTAGCACCGGGTACGCAAAGACCACTTTTTCTGGTTGACATTCACTTTTCAGAACGGCACAGGGAATCTCTATGAAAAACTTGAAATTGGGAAGCAAACTGGGACTGGGCTTCGGCGTGGTCTTGCTGCTGGCCATGCTGATCGCCATGACCGGCCACAATGGGTTGACGAGTCTGGCGGAGGTCATCACCCGGAACAAGGCCATGTCCACCCTGGACGGGGCACTGGGTGACGCCATGCAGGCGGAGA
>CAIWLA010000728.1 GCA_903913345.1 uncultured Magnetococcales bacterium
ATCTTCGTTCCCTGGATCGGGACGGTGGACAATGCGTGGTTCATCCCATCCGTAAGAGACCGGCAGGAGATAGACCTGTCTTTGGGTGGGAAAATCGGAGCGCATGATCAGGATGCACAGTTGGTGTTGCGGACAGCGCACTGGCCCGTTGTCACATTCCATCAACCCCTCCCGTACCATGTAGATACGCACCAGGAAGGGTTCATTTTTTACCTCCTGGAGTAACTTGACACCGGCCATCAACATCAACAATTCGTTGGTGCGGGCCGATTCCAGGGCAGACCGTTCGGACCAGACCGGCGTGGCATACCACAGGGTGGCCAGCAACACCATCCCGGTGAACAGACCCTTGTTCATGGCAGAGATCCGACGCAGGGACCGGTGGTTGACTGCGAGCGTCTCATTGCAGGTAGGCCTCATGCCGGTTGATAAACAGGGTTCTCTTCTTGTATTGATTTTTATATGCGATCAGTTCTTTCCCAGGTCGAACATCGGCGAGTTCTTCCAGTGTGATTTGAATAAAATCATTCGGGCGTGTTGCATCGACGTATCGTACAATGTCCGGGTATTGCCGGTCATCGCTGAGTGGTGACAGGTAAACCTTGCGCATGGGATGCTCACCGGTGGTCGCCAAGCCGATGGCAAGCCTTTCAAAATGGCACGTGCGTTCCGGGTTGTCGTTGCATGGCAACTCTCCCGCATCCATCCGGTACACCCGTATCCGGGTATTGTGTTCTTCTTTGTCCAGGAGCAGCCAGGCGGAGGCCAAGGTGCGGACGCCCAGGGGATCATCCCAGGCGGGCAACGGCTCATCCCCCGGCAAAGCTGGTTGTGCATAAAACCCAACGACCAGCCATAACGTCAAGAAAAACCATTTTTTGTTCATCTCCTCTTCCGTGTGACGTGTAAAGTGATTAATGAATTACTAAATTATTGAATGTATGCTTCATCCTCACCAACGTATATCCGCCTTGTCCTGGTATCAAACCAGCGTACTTCTGGATCCGTTCCAATGACCTTCTCCTGGACCTCAATGACCGTAAACCCGGTCCCAGGATATCCACCGTGTACAATTCTTGGATCTTTCCATCCAAAAGAGGGGGGCAGGAGATAGCCATTTCTGTTCTCTTCGGGAGCATATACGCGTACAAAAAGCCGCTGGCGAGGACAACTCTCTGGAGTGCCATCACACGCCAGCGGTCCCTCTGATATTCGGTAAAGTTCCAATTCCGTTCTTCTGTCCCATCCAAAAATCCGTTCGGAACGGGTCAGAAAATCGGCGAACAGCGTGTCATGCACCGGTTCCAGAGGCATTTCCTCCGAGCCAGCAGAGCCAGCCGACAGCCCGATCAGCAACAGCAGGGCAAATGCCATCAATTGTCCGTGCATGGCCCATTCCTGGTGGGGTGATCAATTGTGCCGGATAACGTCATCATTGCATATCCATGTTTCAACGATTCAAGTGTGGAGATCCTGTCAAGGGATCTTGGTGCTGATATGAATGTGATTCCGGTGTGTCGCCTTTTGCTTTTTATCGGTGTATCGTGTTTCTGTACCCGGATAGGTGTTGTCCTGTCTTGCTTGGCCAAAGTTTTGGGTTACGGCTGCTTCTCTGGCGAACGCATCCTGTAACGCCTTGATATCGGAATCGCTGGCTTCATTCAGCACGTGCTTGCCATCAATGCGATTGATATCAACCGCTTCTCCGTTATAATGTGGACCACTATCTCTGGCCGTACTACTGATATTGAGATCCTTTCCCTTTTCTTTTGCGACCCTTTCAACAACATCAGCCAACTTTTTGTTTACGTTGTTCTTGATGCCTGGGTCGAAGGTGATTTTCGGCTTGCCTTCACCGTTTG
>CAIWLA010000729.1 GCA_903913345.1 uncultured Magnetococcales bacterium
ATCTTCGTTCCCTGGATCGGGACGGTGGACAATGCGTGGTTCATCCCATCCGTAAGAGACCGGCAGGAGATAGACCTGTCTTTGGGTGGGAAAATCGGAGCGCATGATCAGGATGCACAGTTGGTGTTGCGGACAGCGCACCGGTCCACCGTCACACTCCAACAACCCCTCATGCATCAGGTAGAGACGCACCAGGAGAGGCTTGTTTTCCACCTCCTGGAGCAGCTCGATTTCTGCCATTTTCATCAACAGTTCGTTGGTGCGACCCGACTCCAGGGCAGACCGTTCGGACCAAACCGGCGCGGCGCACCACAAGAAGGCCAGCAGCAGCACCCCGGAACACAGGCCTTTGTGCAGGGCAGAAATCCGCCGAGAGGGTCGGCGGACAGGTTGCGCTTGGCTCATTGCAGATAAGCCTCATGCAGGTTGACAAACAGGGTTCTCTCTTTGAAGCGATCTTTATGTGCCACCCACCCCATCTCGTCTTGCCTCTCGCTGACTTCTTTGACCGTGATTTCGATAAAATCATCGGGGCGCGTGGCATCGGTACGCCGCACAATGTCCGGGAAATTCCAGCCGATGGCGAGTGGTGTCAGATAGACCTTGCGCACGGGATGTTCGCCAGTGGTCGCCAGGCCGATGGCAAGCCTTTCAAACTGGCACGTACTCTGCGGATCGTAAACGCACGGCAACTCTCCTGTAGTCATCCGGTACACCCGTATTCGGGTATTGTGCGCCTCCTGCTCCAGGAGCAGCCATGCGGAGGTCAACGTGTGGACACCATATGCGCCATCCAATGCGGGTATCGGGGTGTTTCCCGGAGAGGCCGGTTGCGCATGAAACCCAACGACCAACCACAGAGTCAGGGCAAGCCATTGTTTGTTCTTCCTCTCTCCCATGCGGCATCGCAGACGCGTGATCCTCTCCATATCACTGCATATACGTCTCATGTTCCTCCACATAGATCCGTCTTGTTCGGGTATCAAACCGGCGCGTACCGGGATCGGCACCAATAATCTCCTCCTGAACCTCGATGATCGTAAAGCCAATCTGCTCATGTCTGAGACGTACCACTTTTGGATCTTTCCACCCGAAAGCGGCAGGCGAGAGATAGCCATTCCTGAGCAGGTCAGGAATAATGGTGCTGATGAATAACCTCTGGCGCGGGCAGCTTTCTGGCGTACCCTCACATGTCAGCGGACCTTCCGATATTCGATACATTTTCGCGATCCCTATGTGGTGCCATTCGAGGATTTGTTCGGAACGGGTCAAAAAATCGACCAGCAACGTGTCATCCACCGGCTCCAACGGAACCCTCTCCGAGTCAGCCAGTGCCGTGGAGCATTCGACCAGCAACAGCAAGGCAAGGGTAATCCAAAACCTGTTCATGACTTATTCCTGGTGAGGTGGTCAATCGTGTTGGATAACGTCATCATTGCATAGCCATGGCCCAACGGTTGCGAGACACTGTTTGATGACTGGTTTATCCAGCCAGTTACTGGGTTGTTTGGTGTTTTACGAAACGACCCTGAAGGCACTATCGAGTGGCCCCAGTACCCACATGAATATGATCCATGTGTGTAACTTTCTGCTTTTCATCAATATATCGTTCAATTGTGTTCGGATCGGTATTGTCCTGTCTTTCCGGACCAAAGTTTTGGGTCACCGCATCTTCCCTGGAGAACGCATCCTGTAGTGCTTTGATAGCGGTCATGTCTCCTCCATCCCGAACGTGCTCGCCATCGATGCGATTGATATCAACCGCTTCCCCGTTATAGTGCATGCTCCCTCTGCTACCGGCTCTGGCTGTACTGCTGATGTTGAGATCCTTTCCCGTTTCTTTTGCGACCCTTTCAACAACATCAGCCAACTTTTTGTTTACGTTGTTCTTGATGCCTGGGTCGAAGGTGATTTTCGGCTTGCCTTCACCGTTTGGATGCGTATTCAGAGGTCTGCAATTGTCGCATCTTGGCTTTTTATCCGCTTTTGTTGGAGATTCTGTCTCCGGTGGGGGGGCGTCCTCCCTGTCCGGTTTTCCCTTGCCTCTTCCTGCACCCCCACCGCCACCAACGCCCTCACAGTGGACATAGCGGCCCATCGTTCCTTCTCTTGTCCAGCATTGGAGAGATTCGCTGAAACGGATGGACTCTTCAAAATCCTTCTTTTCCAGAAAAGCGATCTCATGCGGGTCCATCCGGAAAAAGCTCAACCCAGGAAAATACGCCGTCCCAAAAAACTGGGTCAGGAGGTCACCATCAGCGGATTGGAGAAAGATCCGGTTGGCATCCATGGGTACGATGGTAACGCCTTGCAGCAGGGTTCGCAACACCTTTTTTTGCTTTTGGCTGTCTCCCACATGCTCATGGTTCAAGGCGCGAATGGAGAGAATGTCACGGGCATCTTTGGCTATTTCGCGGATCAACCCCTCTCCATGGGGCTGTATACCGATGATCCGAATATCCATCAAAAGACCAAAAGAGTTGTTGGTGGAGACCTTCAGGGTTCCACCCTGATTTTTGAGACTGTTGGGTCGTTGCATGGCCGTCATTCCTCAGAAATCGGTTTGTCATGAGGAACAGTGTGTGCTGAACGGAGAATGGGGCCAACGAGAACGGTTTCAGCCCAGATGAGCGAAAAACGATTGCGGGGGTCCGGGGGCCGTCACGGCCCCCGGTGGGGGTTTGGGGCAAAGCCCCCATGATCCTGTTATTCCTCGTACAGTTTGGAAACAAAGTCCCAGTTGACCAGATTCCAGAAGGCGGCCACGTAGGCGGGGCGGGCGTTCCGATAGTCAATGTAATAGGCGTGTTCCCAGACATCGCAGGTGAGCAGGGGTTTTTTCCCGTCCACGGCGGGGGTGCCGGCGTTGCTGGTGCTCATCAAGGCCAGGGAACCATCGCCGTTTTTGACCAGCCAGCCCCAGCCGGAGCCAAAGGTGGTGACGGCGGTGGCGGTGAACTTTTCCTTGAACTGGGCAAAGGAGCCGAAGGTATCGTGGATGGCGGCGGCCAGGGCACCACTCGGCTCACCCCCCCCCTGGGGCGAGAGACAGTGCCAGTAAAAGGTGTGATTCCATACCTGGGCGGCATTGTTGAACAGACCACCCGTGGCATTGAGGACAATCTCTTCCAGCGACATCTGCTCAAACCGGGTGCCGGGAATGAGATTGTTCAGGTTGGTCACATAGGTATTGTGATGCTTGCCATGATGATATTCCAGGGTCTCCTGGGAAATGTGCGGTGCCAGGGCACCCGTCTCATACGGCAGGGGCGGCAGCGAAAAAGCCATGATCCATCTCCTTGAAATGGTGAGGATTGAAAACCGGATTACAGAGATTCGGCGTGGGCGGCCAAATATTTTGCAACCCCTTCGGTCGAACCTTTCATGCCCGGCTTGGTCCGGTTCCAACCGGCGGGACAGACCTCGCCATGCTCGGTGTGAAATTGCAGGGCATCCACCATGCGCAACATTTCATCAATGTCGCGCCCCAACGGCAGATCATTGACCACCTGATGGCGGACAATCCCCTCCTGATCAATCAGAAAGGAGCCGCGCAACGCGATGCCCGGACCGGTGAGCAGATCATAATCCGTGGTAATCTTTTTGGAAATGTCCGCCACCATGGGATAACGGAGATTGCCCACACCGCCGTTGTTGATCGGCGTGTTTTTCCAGGCCAGGTGGGTGAAATGGGAGTCAATCGAAACCCCGATCACCTCCACCCCGCGCGTCTTGAACTCTTGCAGACGATGATCAAAGGCAATCAGCTCCGAGGGGCAGACAAACGTGAAATCCAGGGGATAGAAAAAAAGGACGACATACTTGCCCCGATAGTCGGAAAGGCGAAAATCGGCCTTGATGCTGTTGTCGGGCATGACCGCGTTGGCGGTAAAATCGGGGGCTGGCTTGGTCACCAGAACGCTCATGATATTTCTCCAGGGTTTGAATGGATTTGAAGAGGGGAATGGCCAGACCATGGAACAGAATCGAGCCTCGCGTCAATATGATCTGAATGAACCCTTTCCGTCAAGAAAAAAAAATGCTATACCAACAATTCTGTTTTTATTTCATCAAACATCGGCCGCATGGGTGTGATTTCAGGGGGTGAACGATTGATCAGCAATCTGGTGGGAACCCGTATTCGGGCCATTCGGGGGCAGCGGAAGAAGACCCAGCAGCAATTGGCGGAGATGGCCGGGATTCCTCGGGCCACGCTGGCCACGGTGGAACGGGATGATGCCAATCCCAGTCTGGCGGTGGTCTTCAAGGTTGCCACGGCGTTGGGGATGACCATTGACGAGCTGGTGGAATCGGACCACCGGCGGATTCGACATGTCCCGGCCAACGTGATGCGACGGGTGATCTCCGGGGATGAGGACTATCGGGCGGTGACGGTCTCACCGCCGGGATCCTTTCACTTTACCCAGCTGGTCTTTTTTTTGCGCAGTCAGGGTATCTATCCTGGTGTGCCCCATCCACCGGGGAGTGAAGAGTACCTGCATGTGTTGCAGGGGGAAGTGGAATTGGATGTGGCGGGGGAACATCTGCTGCTGAAAGCGGGGGAGACGGCGGCCTTTCATGGCAACGTGCGCCACACCTATCGCAACCCCGGTCCGGGGGAGAGTTGGGCGGTGGTCACCATTCTGGAGGGGGTTGGCAAAGATAATTTGGAATAAAGTTGCAGAATCTCTTGACAGGGGGGAGAACAACAGGTAAGACTAGCGGGCTTTGAGGGCATCCTGTGCGGAGGGGTTCCCAAGCGGTCAAAGGGAGCAGACTGTAAATTTGCCGGCTCAGCCTTCGAAGGTTCGAATCCTTCCCCCTCCACCACTTTGCCAAGGGCTTGGTATCTTGTGCATTAAGTTTGGTGCTTGGGTTTTTTTGCGCCCACTGGCCGGGTTTGGCGGGTGTAGTTCAGTGGCAGAACGTCAGCCTTCCAAGCTGATCATGGGGGTTCGATTCCCCCCACCCGCTCCAGATGGATTGGTTCGATGCGCGATGGGCGTCCCCCCGGTGGCCAAGTGGGTCCGATGGTGGTCGTGTCGCGTGTCGTGCAGGGTGGATTGCGTTTTGCCCATGTAGCTCAGTCGGCAGAGCACTTCCTTGGTAAGGAAGAGGTCAACGGTTCGAATCCGTTCATGGGCTCCAATTTTTTAGTCAGTCACTTGGTCATTAAAAGAGTCTGTTCGCGACCCATAGACCCCACTGCAACCTCACTGGGAGGAGACTGGAATGGCAAAGGCCAAATTCGAACGTAACAAGCCTCACGTAAATATCGGTACCATCGGTCACGTGGACCATGGC